>DAOUPR010000117.1 GCA_030626065.1 Clostridium sp.
CCATATAATTGCTCTATTAATATCATTTTTTAAATAATTATATTGTTATAATTCTATCATATGCTTTTATTCATTTCAATCAAATTATTATGCATATTTTATTTTAATTTAATTTTTTGTTAAAATCAATTATAATAGTTCTTTTTTATATGTTTTTTTCTGCTTATTCTAAAAAAACAGCCCTATAAATATTCTATAAGGCTATTTTCGATAAATTATTTTATTATAGGAGATGGTTGTGAAGTATACACTGTTGAATAGGGAGGTACAGAATGTGTTAGCCATACATTCCCCCCAATAGTAGAGTTATTCCCAATAGAAGTATCTCCCCCTAAAATTGTTGCTCCTGCATAAATAACTACATTATCACCAATATCCGGATGTCTTTTTATTCCCTTTATTGGATTTCCATTTTCATCTAAAGGAAAACTTTTAGCACCTAAAGTAACTCCTTGATATATCTTTACATTTTTACCTATAGTACACGTCTCTCCAATTACAACCCCTGTTCCATGATCAATAAAAAAGCTTTCATCTATTTTTGCGCCTGGATGAATATCTATACCTGTATTTTGATGTGCAATTTCTGACATCATCCTAGGTATTAACGGTATTTCAAGTCGATATAGCAGATGAGCTATTCTATGTATACTTATAGCTTCTACAGAAGGATAACTTAAAAGAATCTCTTCTTTTGAAAGTGCTGCCGGATCTCCATTATATGCAGCTTCAATATCAGTATGAAGTATTTCTCTTATATATGGCAATTCATTTAATAGTTTAATAATAGTATCATTAGCTTTATCTTTACATTTAGTGCACTTTTCTTTATGTGTTTCTTTATGTTTTTCTTTATGTATCTCTTTATGTGTTTCTTTATCTTCACAAAAATTCATTAGTGCACATTCTACTAGTTCATTCAAATCAAGTGCTGCTGTCCTCATACGATTCCCAATAATTGTATTCACGTATGATTCATTAATTGGATACTTCTCGTACACACCAGGGAAAAGAGCAGAACGTAAGTTAAAAATAATACGTTTGGTTGTCTCTTTACCTGCTAATCCAATTGTTTTTTCTTTAAAAAAATATTTTTCATTTAATTCCTCTAAATCAGTTGCTATTTTAGCCAAATCATTGTTCAACCATTCATCAAGTTTAATGGTAATACACCCCCTGCTTATATAAATAATAATTCACTATTATTGTAATGATTTATTTCCTATCTTTCAACATAAAACCTTTAAATTACGTTTAATTATACTAATATTTTTTTATATTTTAATAGTTGTATTAATATCAGTAGTGTTCTAAAGCAAAGCATAATATTTATATAAATCTATTCTCTATTAATATGTACAAAAAAAAACAAAAACCTGAAGAAAGTTCTTCAGGTTTTTATTAATATAACAAAACTAGATAGTTGTTATTTTTTCAGCTTGAGGTCCTTTAGGTCCTTCAACGATATCAAAAGATACTTTTTCGCCTTCTTCTAAAGTTTTGAATCCTTCTTTGTTGATTTGTGAAAAATGAGCAAATACGTCATTTCCCTCTTCTGTAGTGATAAATCCAAATCCTTTTTCTGCATTAAACCATTTAACTGTTCCTGTCATAGTTTCTTACCTCCGAAATTTTTATTCCTTTAATTCTTTGATAAAATAAATCACTAATAAAAATATCGAAATCTATGTATTTAAGTTACTCTTAATAATATATACAATTCGAATTTTATTCATCTAATAAATTATTTACTTCTGAATCAAGGTTCTACCTTAGTATACACTATATTTAAAATAGCGCAAGGGGTTTTTTAAATTTTCTTTAATCAATTCAAATTTTATATGGAATTATTAACACAAAATATCCCTTTTTATTATGTTGAAAATATGATATACTTAGCTGATTTACTTATATGTAGCTACATTTTAGATAATTAATAACATTGCTATTGAATTGTTATAATTATAATACTTTATTTGTAATCAAAAAATTTTACGATAATGGAAGGTAAATAAAATTATGAAATTTAAAGATCTTGGTCTTAGTGATGACATCCTAAAAGCTCTTAAGACTCAAAGAATATTCGAACCCACACCAATTCAAAAAGAAAGTATTCCCCTAGTAAAAAATCACAACGATGTTATAGCAGAGGCACAAACTGGCACTGGTAAAACTCTAGCATTTTTATTACCAATGTTTGAAAACATCTCAACTGATAGCAATACAGTTCAAGGACTAATTGTAACACCTACAAGGGAACTAGCTATACAGATAACAGAAGAAGCCACAAAATTAAAAGAAGCTAAAAACTTAAATATATTAGCTGCCTATGGTGGAAAAGATATAGGATCACAACTAAAGAAACTTAAAGGCAATATTCATTTGGTAGTTGCAACTCCTGGTAGACTCTTAGATCATCTTAAAAGAAAAACAATAAGTCTTGATAATCTAAAAACCTTAGTAATAGATGAAGCTGATCAAATGCTTCTTATGGGCTTTAAAAACGAAATGCAATCTATTATTGCTTGCACTCCAAAAAAACGTCAAACTTTATGTTTTTCAGCCACAATAAACTCTGATGTAAAAAAACTAGCCTATAAAAATATGACTGACCCTAAACTTGTAGTAATTGAAAAAGAAGAAGTAACTCTTAAAAATATCAAACAAGTCCTAGTGGAAACAACTGATAGAAGAAAACAAGAAGCTCTCTGCAATATTTTAGATGAAGAGAATCCATTTATGGCTATTATCTTTTGTAGAACTAAAAGAAGAGTTGATAACCTTGAAGAAGACCTTTATAAAAAAGGTTACAACTGCAAAAAGCTTCATGGTGGCATGCCTCAACCCAAAAGAGAAAGAGTAATGAAAGATTTCAAAAACTTAAAAATACAATATCTCATAGCTACTGAAGTGGCAGCCCGTGGTCTTGATATAACAGGTGTTACTCACGTCTTCAATTACGATATGCCCGAAACTGCTGAGAGTTACATTCACCGCATAGGAAGAACTGGAAGAGCCGGAGAAGAGGGCTATACATTCCTATTTTCAGCACCAAAAGACCAATATACTCTTGATGAAATTGAAAAAAAAATTAACTTTAAAATTCCTAGAAAAACAAATTAAAATGAAAAACAACAGAGATGAGTAACTCATCTCTGTTGTTAATTACATAATCTTTTGTTTGTTAAATAAATTTATTTTGAATTTTTCTAATCCTCCTAGTATAATAATAATGCACAATATTTAAAACACTTCAAAAATACTATTATGTTTTTCTATTTATTCGCGTACTTTGTATACTTTCTATGCTTTTATATATTTTTATTATAAATTAGAAATAATAAACAACATAATTAACAAATGACAAAATTTAATTTAAAGGAGAGAATACTATGATTAAAAGAATAGCAATTATTGGTGGTGGAAATGGAGCTTTTGCAGCTGCTGCAGACTTATCTCTTGCAGGCTATGAAATAACCTTATATGAAGACGAAAAATTCAAATCAAATATAGAAGAATTAATAACAACGAAAAAGCTGACTCTAACAGGTGTAGGAAAAACTGGTGTAGCTAGTATTTCAAAGGTTACAACAGATTTAGAAGATGCAATTAATGATGTAGATTTAATTATGCCAGTAGTACCCGCTTATGCCTTGGAATCGTTTGCTAATAAAATTGCCCCCTTCTTAAAAAAAGGAGCTAGAATTATTTTAACCCCAGGAAGTACCGGTGGTGCACTTATAATTTCTAAAATATTATTTAAAAAGGGTAAGCTAGATGGAGTTAAAATTGCAGAAATGCATTCGTTACCATATGCTTGCAGAAAAACCAGTCCAACTAGCGTTAATATACTTCTAGAAGTTGGTAAATTATATTTTGCAGCTTTTCCAGCCAAGTACAATGAAGAAATGTATAAAATCGCAAAAGAACTATATCCTTCTGTAGAATTAGTTAGTACTGTACTTGAGAGTTCATTAAATAATGGTAACCCAATCTCACATCCTGCACCAGTGGTATTAAATGCTGGCAAAATCGAGTACTCTAATGGAGAACATTATCATTACAGAGAAGGTATCACCCCTTCTGTTGCTAGAGTTAATGAAAAAATAGATATCGAGAGACAAAAAATCTGTGGAAAATTTGGATATAAAGCTGTTGAAGCAAAAGAAAGACTCTTCTTGATGGGTTATGTTCCTAAAAGAGATACATTATACGAATCATATAGAGACAGCAAAGCTTTTAGTCCTTTAAAAGGTCCTAAAGATCTAAATGATAGATATCTAACTGAAGATACTCCATGTTCAATGGTTGCCTTAGCAAATATTGCAACATTAGTAAATATCAAAACTCCAGTTATGGATTCAATTATTACATTGGCATCTACATTAAAAGATGAAGATTACTGGGAAAAAGGCACTACTCTCGATACTTTAGGATTAAATGATATGGATGTGGAAGAAATAAAAGACTTTTTACAAAACGGATATAACTAATACAAAAATTGCAATTAATGCTGATTTTCTTCTCTTCATAAGAAAATCAGCATTAACTAAATATTCATTTAAATTAACAAATCTAAATTTATCATCCCCGATTAGCATCAGTTTTTTCCATGATTCTTTGCAAAGCACCATTTGGAGTAGGTATATTGTTAATATCCAATTTATTAATTTCACAATAATGCTCTAAAAATTCATTTGCAAGAGCTTCATCTAAAGTACCTCTTTTAATTTCACAAATCTTTTTCAGAACTTGAGCTGACTGAATATCTGTTAAATATCTATGTAACCCGCTTCCTAAGACAATTCTTTCAGGTTTATTTGGATTAAAATAAAAATCCCAAAACTTTAATTTTCTAGCCTCTTCAAGTGATAATTGTATTCTATATTTAGGGTCTGCTTCTACATATCCTTCATTCCTAGTATCCCCTTGAAAATTTTCACCAACTAGAAATAGGGCAAAAATAAATCTATCTTTATCTTTTGTATTAGGTAATCTTGTTGTAAGCATAGCTAAACTGTTTATTTTAACATTTTTTAGCTTCATAGGTTTGCCCTTATTGACACCACTTTGTGTAACACCTGCATATGCACGCCAATTTTTTAACATCTGGCTTTCATAGCACACAAATCCATTTTCCTCACAAAAATCTAAAAGCTCTTTTTTAGTTATATCCCCTTTTTTATACTGATAACATAATGACTCCGGGTCTTTGCACCAAATATGTTTTGCCTTACTTACATTATATTCAATAATTTCTTCACTACACACACCATTATATCCAATTTTTTCTTCATTTCTTCCGCCATCACAGTAATTGCACTTAAAAGCTATATTACTTTTTGGGGAATCTTTTTTAGAATTTTTCTTGCTTTTTTTAGGATTACTTTCTAGCTCCTGTTTTTCTTGTTCTTCTCTAATTCTTTTCTTTTCAGCTTCTTCTTCAGCTATAATATTTTTATCTTTCTCAATTTCGTTAAGAATCGATTTGTTTTCTATTTTTAAGAATCTACCAAAAACAGATGGATAAAGAAATTCCTTTTCCTCGTTGCTATCATCAAATAATACTCTAACATGATTATTTGCAAATGCTATTATTATACCCGTTCCAAAAACTTTATGTTTTACTCTTTCGCCACAAAGTTCCATCTTAACACCTCCTATAAATATTTCATCACATCTAAATTAGATATACAACTCTAACACTTTTACTAAATTTATTCCCTACTATATAATCATACCACATATTCGCTGTTTATTTTGTTATATTTTGTAAATTTTTTGCACTCTTTTTCGTCAATTTGTATTGACACGTAATCTTAGATTTTATAATCAATGCTCTAATACTAAACCTGCACCTACTTCTTCTAAATTGGCCACTTTTGATAGCTGAATTTTCGATTTTAAATCTGTACAATATGTGTATTATTATCAACAATCACTGATAATTTCATTATCTTATCCCTCACCTTTAAGATTAATGTATCTATTATAATTTTTTCTATAAAGTAAAATATTTGTATATTACTCTATTTAGTTCTATACTTATTAGTATATGGATAATCCATATATTCTAATAATTGGGAGGTATCAATAAATGAAAAAAATTATATTATGTCCAAAAAAAACTGGCAATACTTATAATGTTTGTTCTTTTGTTTCTGAAAATACAGACTTTGAAATTAAGGTAATAAACGAAAATAGCAAAATAGATTTAGATAACTACGATATAATTTTACTTTCATCTGGAGTTTATGCTAATAAGGTACACAAAAACATTTCAAAATGGATTAATAATATGGACACGGTTGAAAGCAAAACAGGCAAAGTATTTTTATTTTTAACTTGGTTCGGTAGAGGAAATTCAGATAGTGTTGCTTGTAATCAAGTAAAAACCTTATTAGCTGATAAAAAAATTAATTTACAAGAAAACTATACCAAGTGCTTTGGACAAGGTATGGGTTTTATAAGAAAAAATCACCCTAACGCAAATGATATGATCAATGTATTACACTGGGCTAATGAATTAAAATAATATAGCTATCTGAAAATCTAAAAAATAGTTAAGTCAGAAATATTAACTCTAATGAATGAGTACACCTCACCAAAACCTCTAACCTAGCAATTTTACCTGATTTAATATTAGCTTGTGGCTGGTAATATACAACAACATATAATAGAGGTCTCAACCAAAACATTTAAATGTACCATAAACAGCACAATTCCACTAAAACAACAACGAATCCATTTTTACCTAAAATTACAATTTTATTTATGCTATACTATTGACAAATTTATTGTACAATGTTATAAATATATACGTAGCATTTAAGCGCATTTACACACTATATACTGTATATTATATAACTACGTTACATTATTACGTATATATGTGTGTTGCGTATGAATATTTAGGGGGTAATATTAATGTCTATTAGAGTTGCTATTAACGGATTTGGAAGAATTGGAAGAACCGTAATGAGAATTGCCGAGGAAAATTTAAGTGAAAATATCGAAATAGTAGCATTAAATGCTAGGGCAGACGACAAAACTTTAGCACATTTATTTAAATATGATTCATGCTTCGGAACATTTAACGGTGAAGTAAAAACTAAAGATAATATTCTAATAATAAACAAAAAAGAAATAAAAATTTTCAGAGAAAATACACCTGCCAATTTACCTTGGAAGGAACTTAGTATTGACATAGTTATCGAATCAACTGGCATATTCAAAACAAAAGAATCCTTAATGGGGCATATTAAAGCTGGCGCAAAAAAAGTAATACTCACAGCACCTGCAAAAGATGAAGATATAACAATTGTTATGGGTGTTAACGAATCTGATTATAACCCTTATAAACATACTATAATTTCTAATGCTTCTTGTACTACAAATTGTCTTGCACCTGTAGCAAAGATTCTCGACGACAAATTTGGTATAGAAAAAGGACTTATAACTACTATTCACTCTTATACAAATGATCAAAAAATATTAGATAAAACTCATAAGGATTTAAGAAGAGCTCGAGCCATAGGAACATCGATAATTCCAACTACAACTGGTGCTGCAAAAGCAGTTGCTAAAGTTCTTCCCAATTTAGAAGGTAAACTTAATGGATTAGCATTAAGGGTTCCAACACCAACTGTTTCAATTACTGATTTAGTTTGTGAACTAAAAAGAAATGTTACTGTAGAAGAGTTGAACAATGAATTTAAAAACTTTTCAGAAAAAGATATGAAGGGTATTTTAGGATACTCAGAAGAACCTCTTGTATCAGTAGACTATAAAGGTGATTCTAGGTCATCTATTATTGATGGACTATCTACAATGGTTATAGCCGATAATATGGTGAAAATAGAAGCTTGGTATGATAATGAATGGGGTTATTCTACTAGAGTAATAGATCTTCTTAACTTTATTGCCTCACATATGGTACATAGTAGACAAGCAACGGTAATATCAACCGCAGTTTAATATTAGTTAATTTTAAGAATTATTTAACCTAGCACTTTCAAAAACTAAAAAACAACTAAAACAGAATTGTCTCAAAAGAACAATAATGTTTTAGCTGTTTTTTAGTTATTCCTTATACCATTTTTTATTTTTCTTTAACTCCATCTATGCCAATACATCGTCTGCAATATGATACTTTGGATCTTCAATTATATTTACTTGAATTATAGCATCAGCATCTTTTATTAACTGATAGCACTCACTACTTAAATGTATCAAGTGAAGCTCTTTTCCTAGCTTCTTGTATTTTGCGGTTAATGTATTTATTGCTTCTATTGCTGAATGATCAAAAACTCTAGCATATTTAAAATCAATAACAACAGCATTAGGGTCATTTTTAATATCAAAAGCTTCCACAAAATCACGAGACGACCCAAAGAATAGCGCTCCTCTAATAAAGTATTCTTTAATTCCCTTCTCATCTACACTAGAATCAATGTCTATTTTCTTTCCTTTTTTCCAAGCAAAAACAAGTGCAGATACAATAACTCCAATGGCTACTGCAATAGCTAAATCAGTAAATACTGTCACAACTGATACTAAAACAATAACGAATGCATCTGTTTTAGGAATATTTTTCATAATTGTAAAGCTCGACCACTCAAATGTGCCTATTACAACCATAAACATTACACCTGTAAGCGCTGCTAAAGGTATCTTTTCTATAAGACTTGAACCAAATAGTATAAATGCTAATAAGAATAGTGATGCTGACAAACCGGATAATCTTTTACGACCACCTGATTCTATGTTAATCATACTTTGACCTATCATTGCACAGCCACCCATTCCGCCAAACAAACCAGTAACTATATTAGCAAACCCCTGGCCTATACATTCTTTATTGCCTCTTCCTCTTGTCTCTGTAATTTCATCTACAAGAGTCAATGTCATAAGAGATTCTATCAATCCAATAGATGCAAATATCAATGAATATGGTAAAATTATTTTAAAAGTTTCTAAATTAAATGGAACATTTGGGATA
>DAOUPR010000046.1 GCA_030626065.1 Clostridium sp.
AGTGAAGAGTTATCTAGTCAAGCGGGGCTATTAAAAGAAAAGATAAAGATGTTTAAATTAAAAGATAATTATATACAAGCAAATTTCGAAGTAAACAATAATAAAAAACAATTGGCTGATATTAATCCTGATGTTTTAAAAATGATTGAAAGATTAGATACAAATGAAAGTAAAAAAATTAATACAAATGGAAATAAAATAATTCGGTTAAGTGATAACGATTTTGGAAAGTACTAAATAATAAATAATAAAGCCAAAAGATGTACTCACCTTTTGGCTTTATTATATTTGAAATTTCGGTACGAAAAATAACCCCGTAGATAAATATCTACGGGGTTATTAACTGTTAAACAGTGGTGCCGAAGACCGGAATCGAACCGGTACGGTGTTTTAGCACCGCAGGATTTTAAGTCCTGTGCGTCTGCCAGTTCCGCCACTTCGGCATAAAGTTTGTCTAAAAAAAGTAACAAGATGATTATACAATGATATAATCATCTTGTCAAGATTTTATAAATGATATTTACTTTTAGGTTTATTTCCTAATAATAGAAAAGCGAGACCGCCTATTATGCATAGCACACTTATTAATTGTGCTATTGGTATAGTTCCCATTGTTAATTGATCTGTTCTCATACCTTCAATGAAAAATCTTCCTATTGAATAGTATACTAAATAGATAGCAAATATACCACCTTTTTTTAGGTTATGAGCTTTTCTGCTTATAGTAACTAAAATTATTAACCCTATAAAGTTCCAAACAGACTCATATAAGAATGTAGGGTGATAGTAAGTACCGTTTATAAACATTCCTTTTTGAATAAATTCAGGGAATTTTGATATGAATTGTTCTGTAACGGGACCACCATGGGCTTCACTGTTCATAAAATTTCCCCAACGACCGATTGTTTGACCTAATAGAAATGAAGGTGCAATTATATCTAAAAGTCTAGGAAAGCTCATCTTTTTTATTTTACTCATAAAAAATCCAGCAAACGCGGCACCAATAATACCGCCATGGATAGCAAGTCCGCCACCTCTAATATTAAGAATTTGCATTGGGTTTTGGCTATAATAGTCAAAGCTAAATAATACATAATGAAGTCTTGCACCAATAATTGCTAGTGGAAGACCTACTAAAAAAATATCAGTTACTTTATCAAAATCTTCTTCGTAGTATTTACACTGGAACTGAGCTAGAACTAAACCTAGTAAAATACCTATACTTATTAAAATGCCGTACCATCTTATATCAAAACCGAATAAATTAAAAGCTATTGGATTCATTTTTGTTCACCTCTTAAGTTTATTATTTTTTCTCCGTTACTCTCTAAAACAATTGTACCATCTTTATCAGTTCTAAATATTTGAATGTTTTGTTTTTCTAATTTACTTAGAATTTCTTTATGAGGATGACCATGGTCATTATCTTTACCGACTGATATGACTGCTATTTTGGGATGAACGGCCCATAGAAATTCATCAGTTGTTGAAGTAGCACTGCCATGATGTCCAAGTTTTAAAATATCAGAATTGATATTGAAGTTGTTTTCCAAAATTTCGTTTTCAGTTTCTTCTTCAGCATCTCCAGTGAATAAAAAGCTAGTTTTACCAAAGGTCACTTTCATTACTATAGAATAATTATTTATATTTTCATAAGAAGAACTGTTTGGGGCAACTATTTCACATAGTACATTATTTCCAAATGTGAATTTTTCACCGGCTTTTGCAACTGTTATTTTTTTATTGGCATTAGCCACTGCTTTTATCATAGCCTTATATGTAGCTGTTGTAGAGTTTTTTTTAGGTGCATATATAGTACCAACTTCGTATTTGTCGATAGTGTAACCCATACTACCTATGTGATCTTCATGAGGGTGAGTGGCAATTATATAGTCTAACTTTTTTACATTAAGACTATCCAGATAATTGAATAGTTTATCTTTAGCAGATTTTGAACCAGTATCAATAAGCATATTCATGCCATCAGCTTGCAAAAGCATAGAATCTCCTTGACCAACGTCTATATAGTGGATGATAAGTTTACCATCTGTATCTATAGGTACTTTATTGCTGGTACTTCTAAGGTCTATAAATCCAAATATATATAAAAGACCTACTATGACTATTACTATTGCGGATATTAAGCTGTTTTTCTTTTTAGTTTTCTTCATTCATTCACCTCACTCTATTCTGAGTTAATTTTATCATATTCTCTATTGTTAGTCCAAAATAAAAAAAACATAAATTAAACTATTATATTTGAAGAAAGATAAAAAAATCATTATAATAAGATGTGGAATAATAATTAGCAAATTTAATATAAAGGCTATGTTTTAAAGAAGTGTTGATTTATAAAGTATTGTTTGAATAATAATATTTTATTTATAATAGTGTGAAGTGTGAAGTGTGAAATGACGGATGATTTCCTCATTTTTCGGAAATCTTTAAATTAAATAGTCGATTTTGCATAGCAAAATCATCCTTAACTTAACACTTCACACCATTATTAAAGTGAAAACTTTATTTTATAAATAATAGTATAAATATCAACAATATTCTAAAACAGAGCTAATATAAAAAAAAGGTGAGGAGATTTATATGAGAACTATATTGGCGTATCCATATTTTTTGTTTTTTATGTTATTTTCGAATTTTAAAATGATCAAAATAAATAAACTTAAAAAACAAGAAAGATTTGAAGAAGTAGAGGAATACATACATAATAAAGTTATGGAATGGGGACAAAAATTTCTTAAGGTTTCTGGAGTGAAAGTAATTGTTGAGGGAGAAGAAAATATACCGGATGAAGCATGTTGTTTTGTTTCTAATCATCAAGGGTATTTTGATATTCCTGCTACAATTGGATATATAGACAAGCCTTTTGGAGTGATAGCAAAAAAGGAAATTGAAAAACATAATATTATAAGTAAGTGGATGAAACAAATAAAATGTATATTTATCAATAGAGAAGACATTAGAGATTCTTTAAGAGCAATTAATGAGGGAGCACAAAATATAAAAAATGGACATTCTATGTTGATATTTCCAGAAGGAACAAGAAGTAAAGGTCCTAAAATGAATGAATTTAAAAAAGGAAGTCTGAAAATGGCTTTAAAAGCAAAAGCACCAATAGTACCTGTTACTATAGATGGTTCATACAAGTATTTAGAGGGAAATAAGTATAGAATGAAAAAAGGACAAATTAAGATTACAATAGGTAAACCTGTGTATATTGATAAATTATCAAGAGACGAAGTAAAAGAATTATCTTCCGAATTAAAAAAAATGATAGAGAAAAACATAAAAGTGCCAGATTAGTCTGGTGCTTATTTTTTGATGTTTTTTTAAGAATTGTTGATATAAACAAGTTTTGTTTTTATATAAGGTATTTATTATTGAGTAATGTGCAGAGTGTTGCTTGGAATTAGCAATTAGTAATTAGTAATGTGCAATTAGCAATTAAGGATGATTTTGCTAAGCAAAATCTTTAAATTAATTCAATTAAAGCTTCTTACGAAAACTGAGAATTATCCACTATTGTATATTGATAAGTAAAAAAAAATATTCAAGGTGTTTGTTTAAAAATGAAATATGATAAATTTAAAACTGCAAAAACTTTGAAAAAATATCTAATATATGTTATTATAAGGGTGAATTAAATATAAAATGAAGTTAGCTATAATTAAAATGTCTTAAAGCCTATAATTATACATAAAAAAGTATATTCATAAATGGTAAGAAAAATGGGAAAGAATACTAAATTAAAATTCAATATAGTATTAATGCAAGTTGGTAATGGAAAAAAAGGGGGCAAAATAATGACATATAATATTACTTTAATTCCTGGTGATGGAATAGGACCAGAGGTTATGGGGGCGGCTAGAGAAGTTTTAGATGCTGCTGGGGCAGATATTAGTTGGGAAGTTGTAGAAGCTGGTGCAGCTGTCATGGATGAATATGGTACTCCACTACCAGAGCTGGTTCTAGATAGTATTAAAAAAAATAAAATTGCAATGAAAGGACCGATTACTACTCCTATTGGGGTTGGCTTTAGGAGTGTAAATGTTGCTATAAGGCAAGCTTTGAATTTATATGCTAACGTTAGACCTATAAAATCATATGAAGGAATACCTTCAAGATATCAGGATGTTGATTTGGTTATTGTTCGAGAAAATACAGAAGGATTATATGCAGGTATTGAGCATAATGTTGGAGATGATGCAGCTGAAACTATAAGAGTAATAACAGGTAAAGCTAGTAGAAGAATTGCTAAGTTTGCTTTTGATTTAGCAAAACGAGAAAATAGAGATCAAGTAACTGCTGTTCATAAGGCTAATATAATGAAATTTACTGATGGACTATTTTTAAGGTGTTGTAGAGAAATAAAAGAGGATTATAGTGATATAAAATTTGATGATAAAATAGTTGATGCTATGTGCATGAAATTAGTACAAAATCCAAAAGATTTTAATGTACTCGTATTGCCAAATTTATACGGGGACATTGTTTCTGATATGGCATCTGGTATGGTGGGAGGACTTGGTATAGTGCCTGGCGCGAATATAGGAGAGGATATTGCTGTTTTTGAAGCTGTCCATGGTTCAGCACCAGATATAGCGGGTAAAAATATAGCAAATCCAACTGCAGCGATATTAACTGGAGTAATGATGCTTAGATATCTTGGAGAAATAGAAATAGCTGATAAAATTGATGGGGCAGTAGCTAAAGTAATAAGAGAACAGAAGGTAGCTACTCCTGATTTGGTTGGTAGTGCATCAACAGTTGAGTTTACACAAGAAGTAATTAAGAATTTGTAAGTAACGATTTTGGATTAAAATTATATTGGATTTGAATAATTTAAAAAAGAACTCTTTGTTAAGGGTTCTTTTTTAATGCATAAATATAAATAATTATACATTAATTTATATTTAATGGAAAATAAAATCAAAGCTGTTAATTATAAAATTAATAATAAGATGAAGACGTAATTAACGAATAGATAAATTTTAAGGAATATTTATGAAAATAATTATATAAATAGGTCGATAAAGTTAAAAACATACTAAAGAAAATAAAAAAAGCATAAAAATTTATTCGAAAATACTTGCATATATATAATAAATAGTGTATAAATATAAATAAGAGTATTAAAGCTTTGTAAATTCATTTGGTGATATGTTGGATAATTTAGTTTTAAATTAAATTTCCAATAAATTAAAATTCAGGGGGAGATTCGATGAAAAAAGTATTCGCATTAATGGTGACAATTATTTTGGGGCTTAGTGTATTTGCAGGATGTACAGGAAACAAGGAAGAAGAAAAGGCTAATAACAATAGTAATGTTGCTGTAGAAAATGAAGCAGAGGCTGACGCAACAGAAAATGAAACAGATGGAGACGGTTCTTTAGCAAGGGTTCAAGATTTAGGTGTGATTACAATAGGTGTTGATGATTCATATCCACCAATGGAATACAGAGATGACGATAATAATTTAGTTGGATTCGATATAGATTTTGCAGCTGCACTCGGAGAAAAACTTGGAGTGGAAATGGAATTTATGCCGACAGAATGGAATGGAATTCTATTGGCTCTTCAATCTAAGAAATTTGACATTATATTGGCTTCATTAAGTATTACAGATGAAAGAAAAGAAAGTATCGGTTTTTCAGATCCATATGTTTTAGGCGGACAAATACTTGTTACTCTTGAAGATTCTGAGATTAATGTAGCAGAAGATTTAGAAGGAAAAGTTTTAGGGTGTCAAATGGGTTCTACAGGACAAGTATCTGCAGAAGAGAATTTAAGTTTTACAAAAGAGTTAAAGAAATATGATAAAATACCAGAGGCTATAATGGATTTGAAAAATGGTAGAGCTGATGCTGTTATAATGGATGCTCAAGTAGGTGCGTATTATTTAACATTAGATGATACCAAATATAAAGTATTAGAAAAAATGGTTAGTGAAGAGCCTATTGGTATAGGTTTCAGACAAGAAGACGTAGAATTAACAGAAGCTTTCAATACAGCAATAGAAGAACTAAAAGCAGATGGTACTATGTCAGAGTTATCAGTTAAGTGGTTTGGGTATGATGCATACAATAAATAAAAAAGAGCACAGAGTATAGTTTGGAGAGTGCAAAGGTGAGTGATTCGTGTCATTCTACAGTTGCACTCTCAATTTTACACATCAGGAAGAGTAATTATATTTTATTAAAACTAATTTTATTCTCAGCAACAATTCTTTAAAAGAGAGCTGAAATTTTAAATTATGGGAAATATATTAGGGGGAAATATTATGAAAATGGAACTTTTACAGAAGATCTTACCAATACTTCTTCAAGGAAGTTTAGTGACAATTGAATTGACAGTGTTATCAGTCCTCATTGGAACGGTAATAGGAGTTATCTTTGCGTTATGCAAAATTTCAAAGAATATTATTATTTCGAAAATCGCAACATTTTATACATGGATATTTAGAGGAACACCACTTTTATTGCAATTATTTGTTTTATATTACGGGCTACCACAAATAGGTATCGCCTTAGAACCGTTTACGGCAGCAATTATAGGGTTGAGTTTAAATTCTGGTGCTTATATGGCTGAGATAATAAGAGGGGGTATACTCTCTATTGATAAAGGTCAATTTGAAGCTTGTAAGGCACTAGGGTTCACATATATGCAGACAATGAAAAGGGTAATATTACCACAAACATTTAAAAATATAATACCACCTGTTGGAAATGAATTTATAACAATGCTTAAGGATACATCTTTAGTTTCGGCAATAGCTATGGAGGAATTAATGCGAAATGCACAATTGAGAATGTCTTCTAGCGGTCGTGCAGTTGAACCATTTTTTGTAGCAGCATGTTTATATTTATTAATGACAACAGTATTTACTACAGTATTCTCTAAAATAGAGAAAAAATTATCTGTATATTAGTGTGAGGGGGTAGAATAGTATGGAAAATTTCACAATGATAGAAACCAAAGGTTTATCAAAAAGCTTTGGTAATTTGGAAGTGTTTAATAAATTAGATGTTACTGTTAAAAAGGGCGAAGTGCTTGTAATAATAGGACCATCGGGTTCTGGTAAAAGTACATTTTTGAGATGTTTAAATCATTTAGAAATACCTACTAGTGGAGAAGTTCATGTAGAAGGTGAAAAATTAGATGTTAAGAATAAAGGTAAAATGAGAGAAACTATCGAAAAAATGGGAATGGTTTTTCAAGGCTTTAATTTATTCCCACATATGACGGTTTTGGGAAATGTCATGGAAGCTCCTGTTACAGTTAAAAAAGAAGAAAAAGATAAAGTGCTAAAAAGAGCGAAGCGTATACTTGGTAAAGTTGGACTTGAAGATAAAGAAGAGGTTTATCCATCAAAATTATCAGGAGGACAAAAACAAAGGGTTGCTATAGCAAGAGCTCTCAATATGGAGCCAGATATAATGCTGTTTGATGAGCCGACATCGGCTTTAGATCCAGAATTAGTAGGAGAAGTTTTAAATGTTATGAAGGATTTAGCAAAAGAAGGAATGACTATGGTTGTTGTAACCCATGAAATGGGTTTTGCAAAAGAAGTAGCTGATAGAGTTATATTTATGGATGGTGGAAAGATAGTTGAAGAAGCAACGCCGCATGAAATGTTTAGTAATCCTAAAGAAGAAAGAACAAAAGAATTTTTGAATAAGATTTTATAAATTGAAATAATTGTATAATATTTTGATTGTAATAAAGTAAAGCCTTGTGAATTAGAGGGCTTTATTGAACGTATAAACGATTATAATTATACAGAATTATGATTTTGTAATATTTGCAGTATAGATGGTGTTAGAAAACAAAATAAAAATAAAAAGAAAAAGTTTTGTATATTTATAAATAAATATTGCATAAATATGAAATATATATTATAATAGCTTTAGACAACAAATTAAAGTAAATAATAGGAATATATATTGTTAATGTATATTCTAAAATAAAGAGATAATTTAATGTTTGGGTAAGTATAAATTCATTTTAAAGGACAGAGGGAGGAAATATTATGAAAGAAAAAGTGGTTTTAGCATATTCGGGGGGGTTGGATACATCAATAATAATTCCATGGCTTAAAGAAAATTATGACCTTGATGTTATTGCAGTTTGTATAGATGTAGGGCAAGGGGATCCTTATGAAGAGGTAAAGGTAAAAGCAATAAAGTCAGGAGCTCAGAAAATTTACGTAGAAGATTTAACTAGTGAATTTATTGAAGATTATGTTTTTAAAGGATTAAAAGCAAATGCAGTATATGAAGGAAAATATCTTTTAGGAACATCTTATGCCAGACCTTTGATGTCAAAAAAATTAGTTGAAATCGCTCATAAAGAAGGAGCTAAATATATTTGTCACGGATGTACAGGTAAAGGGAATGATCAAGTAAGATTTGAAATGGGAATTGCAGCAATAGACCCAACTATTAAGATAATTGCACCTTGGAGAATTTGGGATATAAAATCAAGAGAAGATGCAATAGACTATGCTAATTCTAAAGGTATAGAAATTACAGTTACAAAAGAAAAAATATACTCAAGAGATAAAAATGTATGGCATTTAAGTCATGAGGGTGGGGATTTAGAATTTTTATCAAATGAACATAAAAGAGATATGTATCAAATGGTTACACCACCAGAACTTGCAAAAGATGAAGCTACTTATGTTGAGATAGAGTTTGAGAAAGGAGTACCTGTGGCAGTGGATGGAGAAAAATTGCGAGCTGTTGAAATTATAAAAACTCTTAATAAAATTGCTGGAGAAAATGGAATTGGTGTAATTGATATTGTTGAAAATAGATTAGTAGGAATGAAATCAAGAGGAGTGTATGAAACTCCAGCTGGAACAGTTTTATATGCTGCACATCAAGAATTAGAACAAATTACTCTGGATAAAGATACACTACACTATAAATATTCAGTAGCTCAACAATATGGTGAGCTTGTATATAATGGGTTATGGTTTTCGACTTTAAGAGAAGCTTTAGATAGTTTTGTAGAAAAAACTCAAGAAACAGTTACTGGGGTAGTGAAATTAAAGCTATACAAAGGAAATATAATGATAGCTTCTAAGCAATCAGAATTTACACTTTATGATGAGGAAATTTCATCTTTCGGAGCAAGTGATTTATATGATCACAAAGATGCAGAAGGTTTCATAAATTTATTTTCGCTACCAAGTAAAATTAAAGCTTACAAGTTTAACAAATAAGTTTATATTTTCCCTTAAAATATAAAAATATTATTTTATGCCAGCCTTAAGGGCTGGCAGCTTTTTTATGAAATAGGAAAGGATAGTATTATTGGTAGTATATTAATTTTATATATGGTATTTATTTTAGAGTAAGGTGGAAATTCTAAGAGATGTACATAATAAAATGCACAATGCACAATGCACAATTAAGGTTGATTTTCTTACCGGTGGTAAGAAAATCTTTAATTAAATAAATAAAAGATTCTCTGAGGAAAGAGGAGAATCATCAATAATTGCACATTGCAAATTGCACTCTGCACATTAATCCAGAACAAATACTTTATATAAAAACATAATTTATGATTATCAACAATTCTTTAAAATATAACTAAATTAAAAAAAAGGGGTGTTTTTATGAAACTTTGGGGCGGTCGATTTAAGGACCAGGAAAGCAAACTTATGGAGGATTTTAATAGTTCTCTAGTTTTTGATAGAAAATTATATTATGAAGATATTACAGGAAGCATTGCTCATGTTAAAATGCTTGCAAAACAAAATATTTTGACAGAGTTAGAAAAAGCTCAAATCATTGATGGATTAAATTCTATTCTTAATGATATTGCAAATGAAGTGTTGTTAATTGAAGGGGATTATGAAGATATTCATTCTTTTGTAGAAACAAATTTAATAAAACGTATTGGGCAAGTAGGCAAAAAACTACATACTGCAAGAAGTAGAAATGACCAGGTGGCTGTTGATGCTAGATTATATGCTAAGAAAGTTGCTAATGAGATTGCAGATGAAATTAAAGAGTTGAAAAGAGCACTTAAAGAACTTGGGGAGAATAACCATGTTATTATGCCGGGCTATACTCATTTACAAAGAGCACAAGTAGTTACATTTACACATCATATGATGGCTTATTATAGTATGTTTAGTAGAGATTTAAAGAGGGTAGAAAATTCACTTTCTATTATGAATGAAAGTCCACTAGGGTGTTGTGCACTTGCTGGGACTACGTATAATACTGACAGAGAATTCACAGCAAAAGAGTTAGGGTTTGATAAAGCTGTTGATAACTTTTTAGATGGAGTTAGTGATAGAGATTATATGCTGGAGCTTATGTCTGATTTCTCAATAATTATGATGCACTTGAGTAGATTGAGTGAAGAATTGATTTTATGGAGTTCTAAAGAATTTGATTTTATACAAATAAGTGATGAATTTTCAACGGGAAGTAGTATAATGCCGCAAAAGAAGAATCCAGATGCAGCAGAACTAATAAGAGGCAAAACTGGTAGGGTTTATGGGGATTTAATGGGTCTTTTAACTACTATGAAGGGAATCCCTCTTGCTTACAACAAAGATATGCAAGAAGATAAAGAAACTTTCTTTGATTCGGTGGATACAACATTAAAATGTATAAGAGTGATGTGGAATATGTTAGATGGAATTAAAGTGAAAGAAGAAAATATGTATAATGCTGTTAAAAGAGGATTTTTGAATGCAACAGAAGGAGCGGATTACCTTGTGAATAAAGGGATGCCTTTTAGGGATGCTCACGGAGTGATAGGGTCTATTGTGATTTATTGTGAGGATAATAATATTGCTATTGAAGAACTGCAATTAGAAAAACTTCAGGAATTTTCTGAACTTTTTGAGGAAGATATTTATGAATTTATTGATTATAGAAATACTATTAGTAGAGGGATAAAGAAAGAGATGTAATATAAGAGCAATGCATAATTCAAAATATAAAAGAAATGCACAATGCACAATGCATAATGCATAATGCACAATGCACAATGCACAATGCACAATGCACAATGCACAATACATAATTAAGGAGGAAATATTTTAGCGGAGCTAAAATATTTCTTTTGATTTATAAAAGATTAAAAGATTAAAAGATTAAAAGATTAAAAAATTAAAAGATTAAAAATCAAATGATTGAAATGTTGAACGAGAGATGATTGTTTTGGGATTATGTTTTAGTTTTGGGATGGTTTTAATATTAAGAATAGTGATAAGTTAATAATGAAGAATCGCTCAAGTCTTTTTGACAATTTTCTAAATTAATTATAGATTCTCTGAAGTACGAAGAGAATCATCATCAATTGTGCATTGTTCTTAAAATATCTTGCTATTGACAGATTACTTTTTTTGGTATAAAATTGCAGTGAGTAAAAGTGAATATTGAGTAAAGGTAGAGGTGCAATATTTATTAGTAATACTGTTGAGTTAAGCGCGTTGAAGCAGTATAAAAGGAAAAATTGCCGAAATGTTTGATTGATGCTTTGAGGTCAAATGTTGGGATTGTGTAGAATATATGCAATACTGTCACAGAAATGTGGAGAGCTATTATTTTTGATGTAATTTAGTATTAATATGTCTTGAGTGATTAGCGCTCAAGGCTTTTTTGTTTTTTAGAATCAAAATTAAGGGGGAAATATATTGAAAAAGAGAAATTTATTTTTATTAACGTTACTTATGTCATTATTATTATTTTCTACAACAGTATTAGCAGTTGATCCAGAGGTTGCACAGGCTAATGCAGATAAATTTGGATTATGGACGTTGATTCCACCATTAGTTGCAATTGTACTAGCTTTCAGGACAAAAAACGTTGTAATTTCGTTGTTTATCGGTGTTTTTTCAGGAACAATTTTACTTAATTTAAAAGGTTTTAATATTTTTTATGCTTTGTTCCATGGGTTTTTACAAGTTGTTGAACAAATGCTTGGATCACTTGCAGATTCTTGGAATGCAGGTATTATACTTCAATGCCTAGCTATAGGCGGACTTATTGCACTTATTTCTAAGATGGGTGGAGCTAAAGCTATAGCAGAAAATTTATCTAAGAAAGCTAAAACTGCAACATCAGCACAATTAATTACATGGTTACTTGGGATTTTCGTTTTCTTTGATGACTACGCTAATTCTCTTATAGTTGGACCAATTATGAGACCTGTAACAGATAAAATGAAAATTTCAAGAGAAAAATTAGCCTTTATTATTGATGGAACAGCAGCACCGATTGCTGGTATTGCTTTAATATCAACATGGGTTGGTTATGAAATTAGTTTAATAAAAGATGGTTTTGATGGTGAAGGTATTGTGGGAGTTAGTGCTTATAATACTTTTGTAGAAACTATTCCTTTCAGATTCTATAATATTTTAATCCTTGTTTTTATAGTTTGTACTGCATTATTTTTAAGAGAATTTGGACCTATGTATAAAGCCGAGAAAAGAGCTAGAACAGAAGGTAAAGTTCTAAGAGATGGATCTAATCCTATGGTTTCTGATGAAGTAGCTGAATTAGAACCAAAAGAAGGAATTAAACTTAAAATGAGTAATGCGATTGTTCCGATTTTAGTTCTTATCATAGGTGCATTTGCAGGTTTTTATTATAATGGATACGTAGGAATTATGGGTGGAGACGATACAGCTTTGATAGAGCTTCTTCAAAAAAGTCCAGCTTCTTTTAGTGCAATATTAGAATGCTTTGGTGCGTCTGATGCGTCAATAGTGTTATTCCAAGCTGCTTTGTTTGCAGGTATTGTTGCAATGATAATGGGTATTTCTCAAAAGATATTCACACCATCTGAAGCTATTGATACTTGGGTTTCAGGAGTTAAATCATTAATGATTACAGCGGTAATATTGGTACTAGCTTGGTCATTAAGTGGTGTTATAAAAGAACTTGGTACTGCAAAATTCTTAGTTGCATTGCTTTCAGATACTTTGCCACCATTTCTATTACCAGCAATTATATTCATATTAGGTTCAGTTATTTCATTCTCAACAGGAACTTCATATGGAACTATGGGTATTTTAATGCCATTAACAATTCCATTAGCATATGCTCTTGATCCGGCACATTCTTATTTGGTTGTATGTATAAGTGCTGTATTAACTGGAGCGATTTTTGGAGATCATTGTTCACCTATATCAGATACGACAATATTATCTTCAATGGGTGCTGCGTGTGACCATATTGATCATACGAAAACACAAATATTCTATGCATTAGTAGTAGCAACAGTAGCGGTTGTATTTGGATATATTCCAGCGGGATTAGGTGTTCCTGCTTATGTACTTCTTCCAATTAACATTGTTATTATTGTTTTAATTGTTAGATTTGTAGGAAAACCAGTTGAAGAGTAATTAAATGAACAATTTAAAATATAAAAGAAATGCACAATGCACAATTAAGGAGGAAATATTTTAGCGGAGCTAAAATATTTCTTTTAATTTATTAGACATTAAATAAAGCGCATAAGATTATATCTTAATGTGCTTTATTTTATAAAAATGGGGGATAGTAACTATTGTGAAAATTTATTTATATTAGTTAGAAAAACTAGATATATCAATTATTTACTTTTGAGAAAGTATCATTGAAATTTCATTTACGTCTTTATCTCCACGACCAGATAAGTTTATAATCATAGTCTTGGAAGAATCTAATTCTTTTGCTAACTTGATTGCATGTGCTATAGCGTGAGAACTTTCGATTGCTGGTATTATTCCTTCAACTTTAGATAATTCTAGGAATGCTTGTAGCGCTTCTTCATCAGTGACACTTACATATTCAGCTCTACCACTTTCTTTATAGAATGAATGCTCTGGTCCAACACCAGGGTAATCAAGTCCAGCAGCCATAGAATAAACAGGTAATGGTTCACCTTGTTCATCTTGAAGTATATGACATCTAAAGCCATGAATTATCCCAGGAGCACCTAGAGATAGGGTAGCGGCATGCATATTTGTATCAAGGCCTTTTCCAGCAGGTTCTACTCCTAC
>DAOUPR010000171.1 GCA_030626065.1 Clostridium sp.
CATGGTAGTTATGGCATTATTAAGAATTCCTTTACTATTAATACTTGATTTTTTAACACCGTTGAATGCAGTAGCATCATCTTTATAATAAATAATTACATTATCTTCACTATTTCCCTCAAATACTTGCTTTGCTTTTCCTTCGTACATCATCTTTCTTTCCACTATAGTTCCACTCCTTCTTTATTATCTTCTATAAATTTAACTTTCATATCTTTTCTATACTGAATTAATTTTTCTTTAAGTTCTGGATATTTTAATGCTAGAATTTCTACTGCTAACATAGCTGCATTAGCACTATTATTAATTCCGACAGTGGCTACAGGAATCGGTTTTGGCATTTGAACTATTGCTAATAATGAATCCATTCCATTAATGGCCGCATTTATTGGAACTCCTATAACTGGTAATATTGTTTGAGATGCAATAACTCCAGGCAAATGAGCAGCAAGTCCAGCCCCTGCAATAATACACTCAAAACCATTGTTCTCAAGTTTTTCTAAAGTTTCACCTAATTTTTCCGGAACTCTATGAGCAGACAATACATGTGCTTCATATTCAACTCCGAATTCTTTTAATACTTTAGCTGCACCCTTCATTTTTTCAATATCAGATTTACTTCCAAAAATAATTGCTACTTTCATAGTTAACCCTCCTGCTAATTTCGATCTTTTCGTTTTTATAGTAACATTCATAGTATATTAAGTCAATATAATAACTTCGATTAACTGTATATTATTCGTTCATTTAGGACAAACTGTTCATATTTTTTTATATATACTTCGTAACGTTACGAACATTAATGTAAATATATTTTTTTAGAATAAATTTCCTTTCTAAAAACTATTAATTCGGCAAGACAAAATTTCATACAAGTATTGGAAATAGGTATTTGTTACTATTTTCTGTAAGGTGTATAATTTAGAAATAGTACTTATTAATATAATATTTAAAATCTCACGATGGCCGCTTCTCTATTGAAAATCATAAAAAATAAGTAAATTAACAGAAATCAATTAATGGAGGTGTTTCTTATATGAAACATTCAACACTAAAAATCTTTCTAATTTCTTTTATAGGTTTCATAATTGTTGGCATATTATCATCATGGTTTACTTCTGATATGAATGTTGTTTATGGCTATTATAATGCAATTATTTTGTCAGTTTTATATCTATCAGGAGTAGTAGGTTATTTTGGATTCTTAATACTTGATGAACTAAAAAGAGTGAATAACTCTAAAGATATAGATAACATAAATTTTTCTCAAGAAGATAATAAAAAGACAATATTTTTCCAAACTGAACGATTATCAGTTAGAACATTAAGTGCTGAAGATATTACATCCTTTTGTAAAATGCAAAACAACGAAAATGTTATGAAATATATTATAGGAAAACCTAAACCTATAGAAGAGAGTATTGATGAATTGGGGAAAATATTAGATAGTTATAATAATATCAACCCTAATTTTTTAATAATGGCTGTAATTGATAACAACCTTAACCAATTTATCGGCACTTGTGCCATAGTTAAAAACAGTGATAGTCAGCATGAACTTGGCTATAGATTAATGGAGAAGTACTGGCAAAATGGTTATGGAACAGAAATATTAAATAGTTTAATCTCATTCGCATTGGACGAGCTTTCCCTTAAACTAATAACAGCATCTGCATATAAAAACAATATTCCTTCTGTTAAAATTCTTGATAATTCACAAATGGAGTTTATTGAAGAATATGAAGAACCCGAAACTGGAGATTTAATTAGAAATTATAAAATATCTAAATACTAAAATTTAAATCTGTACGAACTTTTGGGTTAATTCTTTACTATAAAAAAAGAAGGAAGCCAAATGCTTCCTTCTAATTATTTGTTTTTATTCAGCTACTTTAATCATTCCATCCTTATCAAGATTATTAAAGTATTGTCTTGTTTCATTTATAATAACTCCACTTAATCCAATCAATCCAATTAAGTTTGGAATTGCCATCAATCCATTAACTATATCTGCAATTACCCAGATCATTTCTAATTTCAAAAATGCACCTAAAGCAACTAATATTATATATATTACTCTGTAAGGTTTAATTCCTCTTACTCCTACTAAATATACAGTACATCTTTCACCATAATAATTCCAACCAAGTATAGTTGTGAAAGCAAAGAAAATAAGTCCAATAGTTACAATCAATTGACCTACGATAGCTATAGGAAGTCCACTACTAAAAGCATAGTTTGTCATAGCTGCTCCAGCATGCTCTGAATTCCAAGCTTCAGTCATTATTAATACAAGACCCGTCATTGTACAAATGATTATTGTATCAAAGAAAGTACCTGTCATAGAAATAAGACCTTGTCTAACACAAGATTTAGTTTTAGCTGCTGCTGCAGCTATTGGTGCACTACCTAATCCAGATTCATTAGAAAATACTCCTCTAGCAACTCCAGTTTGAATAGCTAGCATTACAGTTGCTCCAGTAAAACCACCTGCTGCTGCCGTTGTAGTAAATGCACTTTTCACAACTAAAGCTAGTGTTCCTGGTAATAAATTAATATTAACTATTAATATAATTAACGCTCCTATAACATAAAACACAGCCATAAATGGAACAGTTTTTTCAGCTACCGCTGCAATGTTTTTAATACCACCAATAGTTACTAAAGCTACAAGTAAAGTCAATACTATAGCAGTTACAATAATCGGTATATTAAATGTAATTGATGCAGCATCAGCTATTGCATTTACCTGAGGGAATGTACCTATCCCAAAGAAAGCAACTCCAACACCAAAAATCGCAAACATTTTTGCTAAAAACTTATTTCCAAGTCCTTTTTCCAAATAATACATAGGTCCACCAGACATTTGTCCGTTTTCATCAACCGTTCTATATTTTACTGCAAGTAGCGATTCGGAATATTTTGTTGCCATTCCAAAGAAAGCAGCCATCCACATCCAGAATAATGCTCCAGGTCCACCAAGTTTAATTGCTGTTGCTACACCGACAATATTTCCTGTTCCTATTGTAGCAGATAAAGCTGTACATAGAGCTGCAAATGAAGATACATCTCCCTCTGCATCGCTATTTTCCTTAGAAAATAAATATTTAAGAGCTAGTGGTAACTTTCTAACTTGTAATAAACCTAATCTTATAGTTAAATAAAGCCCTGTTCCTACTAATAAAATAAGTAGTGGTGGTCCCCAAACCACTGAATCAATTTTGTTAAGTACTTCCATAAATGCTGTCATTAAAAAATCCTCCCTTAATTTAATATAATGGAGGAGACAAAATTATTTTCATAATTTCTATCCCCTGTCCTTTTACCTGAGAGATTCGATAGCTGAAGATAAATCTTACACAAACTTAATTTATCTAAATACACTATCTTGCTCCTTCGGTGTCTGTTTAACCAGCTCTCTCCAGAGGCTCGTCCAATTACGGTTTTCTCCTAGTAAATAGTTTCCAATTCTACTATATATTTATATGCGCCCAAAACTCGTTAATTCATCGAATTTTTGTACAAATACAAATAAAGTTTCACATTGAAAACCCATAGGTGCCTGAAAGTTTTTCCTCTTCGGCGGATGGCAAGCCATCTCTCTCCCACAATCTTCATCCGAACACATTATTCACTTTTTGTTAATAAACTATTTTATAATTATACATAGTTTTTTTTTATTATGCAAGAAGTTTTTTTGAAAAGACAGAGTGCAGAGTTCTGAGTGCAGTTAAAAGATTAGAAGATAAAGACCTTAAAAACTTAAAACCACAAAACTACACTCTTTACACTATTATTAAAATAATTTTTTTATAAACCATAATATAAACATCAACAATATCTCAAAATATAGCCAAAGATAAAACCTAAAGCGTTTGAGTTCATTATTGAAAATCTTTACTTTAGTGTGTATAATTTAATAAGTTGATTTAGTTTACAACTACACATATTATTTATTTGAACTTTGGAGGAACTATTCATATGATTAATTGGATTTTGATTATTTTGTTTGTTTTTATAATTCTAAAAGAATTAAAAACTCTAAAAGATTTAGTAATTGCAACAAGAAAAAAAAGTATCGAATCACTATTTTTTCTATTAAGCGTTAGTATTATCTTTTACATAATTTATTTATACGCTAGTTTATCAATCCACTATGTAGTAGGAATATTAGCTACAATTTCATACGCTATTAACTATTTTAAAACCGGTATAACTTCAAAAGGATTTGTATCATTACAGCGTTACTCACGCTTTATTGCCTGGAATAAAATACAAGAAGTTCATGTTTACAAAGGTGAAAAAATAATAGTTTCTTATTTTGGAAATGGATTTGATAGCAGACTTTATTTTAACATTAAAGATTACGATAAGATAATAAAATTTTTAAATACAAAATTGCCTAATAACTTAATTATCATTGATCACTATTTGAAATCATAAATATGAAAAAAAGCAACCATTTCTCAGGTTGCTTTTTTGTACTATTTAAATCTTTTTCTACCAAAATAACTTATTCCAAAAACAACAAGTAAAAATGTAGCGTAATAATTAGTTATTGGGTTAATAGGATCCAAGTAAACTATTATAGCAAAAATAATCATTATTATACCTAACAAAAAATTCGAATATTTTTCCCACTTTATTAACCCTTCAAGGTTTTTAATATTTTTATCTTTATAATTATTTCTTAATAATTTCTCATTCATAAAACCCAAAACTATTTCCAAAACTCCAACTGCTAACAATACAAAAACAAATCCCTTATCCATATCTGCCCCACTCCTCTTTTAGTTAAATAATAGCTTAATGATGATTTCCTTTATCAGAAATCATCCTTAATTACAAATTATACATTATTTTTAGAATGTATTATACTATTTTAATAAATATATTTTATCATATTCTAAATCACATGTACCATAAAAATCTTCATCTGCAGAAATATCTCGCTCTACATAATATAATTCTCCATCTTTCTCTACTATTGACTTAATGATTATATTTAACCTTCCCCATTCTTACTTTGTATATTATCTTGAGAATTTCAAAAAAATCATATAGAATGGTTAATTAGGAGGTGCTACAATGAATGAATTACAAGAAGTATTTAACAATTCTAAAAACACAGCAACTTATGTTTCACAATTTATCACATTTAATAATCTTAAAATAGTTATAATAGCTCTATTAATTTTTTTGTTCTTTGTTTTATTCAGAAAAATATTTACAAGATACATATTCAGTCGTCTATTAAAAATAACCAATAAAACAAAAACTAATCTAGACGAAATAATTCTTATTTCCTTTGAAAAACCATTATCAACATTTTTCATTATACTTGGACTTTATCTATCTATTAAGTATTTAACCTCAAGTTTTGGCTATGATATTACAGAATCAATAGTTTCCTCAACTAGTTCTGGCACTATTATTCAACCATCAAAATTCATATCCTTATTTAGATCTTCAATAATTATTCTAATAGCTTGGGGGCTTCACAATTTATCTTCTGAGAATTCTAATTTATATAAAAACCTTAATAAAAAACTAAATTTCAAAGTTGATAATATTTTACTTACTTTTTTATCAAGAATTGTTCGTTTCATTATAATTGCTTTCGCCACTTGTATAATTGCAGAAGAATTCGGTTTTAATGTAAATAGTTTCATTACCGGACTAGGAATAGGCGGATTAGCCATTGCCTTAGCTGCACAAGATACTCTTGCAAATATTTTTGGTGGAATAGTAATAATTCTTGATAGACCCTTTACTATAGGAGATTGGATTTATACGCCTACCATTGAAGGTACAGTAGAAGATATAACCTTTAGAAGTACTAGAATTCGTACTTTTGCAAATGCTCTAGTTAATGTTCCAAACTCAAAGCTTGCAGACGAAGCAATAACCAACTGGTCTAGAATGCAAAAAAGAAGAATTACCTTTAATTTAGGTGTTAGATATGATACTCCTAGAGAAAAAATACAAATCTGTGTTGACAGAATCAACACTATGCTAAAAGAACATAAGGATATACATAAAGACACAATTTTTGTTACCTTCAATGAATTTAACGAAAGTAGCTTGGATATTTTCCTTTACTTCTTCACAAACACCACTAATTGGGGTGAATTCTTAAAGGTAAAAGAAAACATTAACTTTAAGATTTTAGAAATTCTAGATGAAGAAAAAGTTGAAATTGCCTTTCCTAGTAGAAGCATCTTTTTGGAGAAAGACCCTTCTTAATAAAGAGTGCAGTTAAAAGATTAAGACCTAAAAGATTAATACCTAAAAGATTAATTCACAATGCACAATGCACAATTATTGTTGATTCTCAGCAGAGCTGAGAATCTTTTATTTTATAAGACCATTATATAAACTAAAAGCAAACATTTATGTATTAAGATGCTTTTACTGCTTATTGTCATATATCACAAGCAACATCTTATTATCCAAACTAATGCAAGAAAGTTCTGCAATAAATCAAAAAATCTTTAAATAAAACAGCAAATAGAAACTAGGAGATTTGCATAAATGCAAATCTCCTAGTCTTTTTAACTTTAATACAATTAAGAAATTTTTTAGCTCTGCTAAAAAATTTCCTCCTTAATTGTGCATTGTACATTGTGCATTGTGCATTTGTTTTGTTTATTTATTCGAGTTTATTATCATTTGCATAAAGAAATAAACTGCTTTTTCAATATTATCATAAGATATTCTCTCGTCTACACCATGCATTCTCTTTAGGTCATCATTATGTATTTGATATGGTGAAAATCTGTAAACATCATCACTTACATCTTCATATTTTCTAGCATCAGTTCCAGCCATTACTAGATAAG
>DAOUPR010000048.1 GCA_030626065.1 Clostridium sp.
AAAACTCTTTTTTCAACCTATTAAGTGTTATTTGTATAATTAAAAATTTTCTAATAATTTGAGCAAAAAAATAAAAAGGAGTAGTACTCCTTTTTATTCTTCTCCATCTACTGCAATTTCTACTACAGCATCCAAATCATTTTTTGCATCTTCGTATTCCGTAAGAATAGCTTCTTGAATTTTTTGTCTTGTGTCAGTGTTGATAGGGTGAGCTATATCTTTAAATTCTCCTGCCGGAGTTTTCCTACTAGGCATAGCTATAAACAATCCATTTTGTCCTTCAATAACTTTTATATCATGAACTACGAATTCATTATCAAAAGTCACCGATACTATTGCTTTCATTTTCCCTTCAGAAGAAATTTTTCTTATCCTAACATCAGTAATTTGCATTAACTCCACCTCCAAGATGCTGATAAATACTCATAAGTATACTATTCTACATTCTTTTTGTTTTTCCTTTAATAATTATATAAATTTTTTGAATATTTTTATTAATAAGCTATTAATTGTCTTTAGCATATTAATAATCCTAAAAACAACTAATATATAATCGGCGTAGAATTCTCGTCTGCACCTGAATACTTAGCTAATGCTTCTAACCCTACTTTCTTTTTATCAATGTCATATCTAATATCTTCAACCATAACGCCAACACTTTCCAAAGTACTATTGTACTTGGACATTAAATCAATTATCGCATTAATCAAAACATTTGAATTAATGGTATTATCAATCAAAATACACTTACTATTCTCTTCAAAAAGCAACTTGGAAATACCTATTGTAAAAACTTCATCATTTTCCTTGTACTCAACAGTTATAGCAGAACCTTCATTCAAATTATCTCCATATTTTATAATTACTAAATCTAAATCTAAAATTTTAGCTACCTCATATGCTAGGAATACCCCTCTATTTTCAACTGCCACTACATAGTCTAACTCTTTACTCACATATCTTTAGCTAACATATTTGCTATGCTCATATTAATTCTAGGTTTCAAATTTAAGTCATTAACAAACAATTCATTACCTGGAAATAATCTTTTTTTATCAACTAATAATTCATTTATATCTATTTCTTCATCTATAGACTCATTGTTATAAAGTTTTATTGAGTTCTTATTTAATATTTCATCAATTTTATTTTCCGTATCATCATTTATATCTAAACATACCTGTTCTCTAGAAATAACTTCAACATCCTCTATTTCATCTAATCTATTGTTATTATTTTCCTCATATTTCCGTAAAGTTTCATCACTTTCAATGGATTTTCCAGGTATTTTATTATCCATTAAAACTAACTCTTCTTTGATTTTTATCGTTTTCCCATCTTGTACTTTTTCTAATTCCTTTTGTTTCAATTCTTCTAACTCTTTTTGTTTTAACTCTTCTTGTTCTTTCCTGATCTTCTCTTTTTTGACCTCTTCTAATGCCAAACTATACGAATTTATTACTTTCTTTTGAATCAATAATCTTTCTTCTGTTTCTAGCCTTTTTTCTTTATTTAATCCATTACAAGAAAACGTTGCTTTAGGTGCCATACGAACATACATCCCGGTTTTACCTTCTATTACTTGTATGTTTAAAATTTTAAATCCTTCTTCTAAAAAAACTGTTGCTATTGCTTTAGTTTCATCAAAAGAGTCCTTCAACTTAATTTCAATATCTGAAATATTCATTTTCTCATCCCCCTACAGTATTTACTTTTACAAATCACGTATTGTTGATGGTGTAACAACTGGGTTTAACTCCTCATCAATACCTTTGTATTCAACTATAGACACATAATCATTAACTAATTTTTTATCTGTATTCATATTATCTATCAAAATACCAATGCCAACTAATTCACTTTCAAATTCTTTTAATAAATTTATAATTCCTATAGCTGTTCCCCCAGCTCTCATAAAATCATCTATAAAAATACATCTGCTTCCCTTTTTAATTGATTTTTTAGATAAAGACATAGTTTGAATTCTATTACTAGAACCACTAACATAATTTATACTAACTGTTGGCCCTTCCGTAACTTTGCTATCTCTCCTAACAATAACCAAATTAATTCCTAACATTTTTGCTACTTCATAAGCTAATGGAATACCTTTCGTTTCAACTGTAACAACACAATCTACATTCAATTTTGAAAATAATGAAGCTAAGATAATTGCTGCTTTATACACTATTTTAGGATTAAATAATATATCACTAACATAAATAAATCCACCAGGAACTAATCTATTGTTATCATTTAAAATCCCACACAATTGGTTAGAAAAATCTAATATTTCTTCTTCAGATACATTATTAATGAACTTTATTCCTCCTGAAGCACCTGAAACGGTTTCAACTTTCCCTATCCTCAAATCTTCAAAAACCTGTCTAATAACTACAACATCTTCACTTACTGTAGATTTAGCTGCACTAAACATATCCATAAATTTATTTAAATTAACTATCGTACTTGGGTTTTCAATTAAATACTTAGTTATGATCGCTATTCTTCCATTCCTATTAAACTTAGGCATAATTTCAAATCCTTTTCTTGTATTTTTACGAACTATTTCTATAAGACATACTCTTATTATTCTTTATTTTATTCTAAAATGAGTATATTATCAATAAATTAAAAGAATTTTCTTTTAATAATTTATTTTTTTATAATTAATGTATTTATTTTTTATGTTTTTGTATATAATTATATGATATAAGGTTGTTTACAAGGAGTGATTCTATTGACATTTGATTTCTTAGAAGATAAACACAAAAAAATACATTTTATCGGAATTGGCGGTATCAGTATGAGTGGACTTGCCGAAATATTATTAGATAAGGGGTACTCCGTATCTGGTTCTGATAGAAGTAATTCCAAATTGGTACAAAAATTAAGGTCTCTTGGAGCAGAAATATTTATCGGTCATGATTCGTCTAATATCAAAAACGACGTAGACTTAATAGTATATACTGCTGCGATTCCAAATGATAACCCTGAATTGATAAAAGGAAAAAACTTAAATATATCAATTATGGACAGAGCAGAATTTCTAGGACATATTATGAGAGGACATAAATATAATGTAGCTTTAGCGGGAACACATGGTAAAACTACAACTACTTCTATGCTCTCTTCCATTATTCTACAAGCTAAGCTTGATCCAACAATTTTAGTTGGTGGTAATCTAGACTTAATAGACGGTAATGTAAAAGTCGGTAACAGTGAATATTTTATAACAGAAGCTTGCGAATACAAAGCATCCTTCTTGAAATTTTATCCATATTTAGGGATAGTATTAAACATTGAAGAAGACCATCTTGATTTCTATAAAGATATCAACGAAATCGAGGAAACTTTCTCGAAATTTGCAGATTTAATACCTGATGATGGTTGTTATATATACAATGCTGAAGACGAACGAGCTTATTCAATAGCAACTAAAGCAACTTGTAATACACTTGGATTCGGAATTGAAAAGGGAGAAGTACGAGCTCAAAACATTTCTTATGAGAATGGTACTCCTACGTTTGATGTATACAGAGATAATAAATACATTATGACAATTAAATTACAAGTTCCTGGTCGCCACAATATTCTAAATTCATTAGCAAGTATAGCTGCTGCTTTTTCATTAAATGTAGATAACGAAAGCATAAAATTAGGTTTATTCAATTTCGTAGGTACACATAGACGATTTGAAATAAAAGGGGAATTAAATGGTGTTACCGTTATTGATGATTACGCTCACCATCCTACAGAAATAAAAGCTACTCTACTCGCTACAAAAAAATTCCCTCATAATAAAATTGTCTGTGTTTTTCAGCCACACACCTATACAAGAACTAAAACACTCTTTAATGAATTTGTAGATTCTTTTGGTGATGCTGATACATTATTATTATCAGAAATATACGCTGCTAGAGAAAAAGATGATGGTTCTGTAAGCTCTACTATGCTCGGTGATAAGCTACGTGAAAAAGGTACCAACTGTAAAAACTTCAAAACTTTCGAAGAAATATCAGCTTATCTTAAAACTCAACTAAAAGATGGAGATTTACTCCTTACAGTAGGCGCTGGAGATGTTTATAAAGTAGGGGAGATGTTCTTAGAAGACTGATTTTAAGACCAATACACAGATTAAAAGCAATGCACAATTATGGAGGATTTTCTTCCCTTTGGTCAGAAAATCTTTAATTTAATTAGAAAAAGCTCGATAATCTACGATTATCGGGCTTTTAACTTCTTAATCTCTTAGTCTTTCAGTTTATTGCTTTCTTGCTCTCTTGCTCTCTTGCTCTCTTGTTCTCCTGATCTCTTGATTTCTTGATTTGTTAATTTTTCAATTAATCAATCTTCCAACCTTTTAATTTTTTAATCTTTTAATTAAATAAAGATTTTGCGCAGCAAAATCATCCTCAATTGTGCATTGTGCATTGTGCATTGTTATCCGCATTGTGCATCAAATAAAAGAACTCACATGAATTCTTTTATCATATGAGTTCTTTTATTTCCTGTATTTCTTCATTTGCGCTTGAAATTTCCTTTTGTTTTTATATACTTGCCATTTTATTTTGGTATCCTTGAAAAAGTCTTTTCCAAAGAAAACAAAGAAATTGACTACTGAAGCTATTGCTGCTACCTTTTGTCCAATACCAGGTACAAATATAACAGTGTAAGCTATAATTGCCCAGTTAAAATATCCAAGATATTTCATCTTTATTGGAAGAATAAAAAACAATAACACTTCAAAATTAGGGAACAAGTAAGCAAAGGCCAAAAATAATGAAAGATTTAAATTTTCATTAGTAACAGTGCCACCTGTCAAAAATGCAGCTGCAATTGTTGCTAGTATACCTATTAAATAGTACACATTAAATTTAAAACTTCCCCATTGTCTCTCCAACGTAGTTCCTATCATATAATAAAAATACAAAGCAATTATCATCCACAAAAAACTATTAGAGAACGGGATAAACAAGAATGTTACAAGTCTCCAAACTTCACCTTGTAATACTAAAGAAGGTACCAACGATAATTTCGTATAAACTGATACGTAAGCTGCTGGACTAAGCTGTCCTAACAAAAATACAAAGCCGTTTAAAGCTAGTATATATAACATCAAATTATTAATGGCGTATTTTTTATATTTAATTTCTAACCTGTTTAACCACTTCATTTAAATTTCTCTCCTTATACATTTAGTCCGTTATATCTTTATATTATAATACTAGCTTGCCATTAAAGTCAAAAGAACATATTATTAATATTTTAGCATTCTCCCCATATCTTCTTTTAATACTCTGAAATATTAAATTCCTTTTGTTTCTGACTAATTTCAAAATATTTCAAAATATATTTTTTAAATCCCACAACACCAATATAACCCAATACTAACGAAATAATTATTGAGGCACCTGAAGCTACATTATAATAATAGGATAATGTTAACCCTAAAAATCCAAATACCACTCCTATTACACTTGAATATATAATAATTTTTTTAAGATTTTTAGTTAATTGTTTTGCTATCGCTACAGGAATTGTAAGCATTGCTATCACAAGAATAATACCTACTCCTCTTATTAATAAAACTATAGCACATGCAATTAATATATGAATAATATATTCTATTTTCTCAACATTAATCCCCATACTTGACATAAACTCAGCATCAAAAAGATATGCTCTTAAATACTCAAAAAAACCAATGGATAGAAAAATTATTAATAAATCTAATAATAATAGTAATAACAAATCAATGGTAGTTACAGATAAAATATCCCCAAATAAATATGAAGTCATATCTGGTGGATACCCCGGTGCTAAAGCAATAAAAATTATTCCTAGAGACATTCCAAATGCCCAAAACATACCTATCAATGTATCTTTATCTGTTTTAAATGCCTTATTAATTTTAGAGATGCCTAATGACGATAAAATCGCAAATATTAAAGCTCCAAAAATTGGTTCAAAGCCCAACAAATATCCTAATCCTATACCTCCAAATGAGGTATGTGCTATTCCTCCACTCATCATAACCATTTTCTTTTCAACAACAATAGTCCCAACAACAGAACAAAGAATACTTATTAATATTATACTCATTGCTGCATTTCTTAAAAAAGCATATTTCAAAATTCCTTCAAGCATAATAACCTCCTAATGCTCATTTAAAACTCTATGCGGTACCCCATGAGCTATCAAATCTACCGGACATCCATAAACTGTTTTTATTAAATCTTGTTCCATTTTCGTCTCACCATGATAATACAATCTCTTATTTAAACAGGCTATATTTTTCACATACGAAGAAATAACAGAAAGATCATGAGTAACTATAATAATAGTAATATCTTTGTTCAGTTCTTTCAGTATAGAAAATATTTGACTCTTCATCATTCCATCAAGACTTGATGTTGGCTCATCTAATAAAAGCAATTTTGGTTCTCTAAACAAAGCTCTTGCTATTAATACCTTCTGCAACTGTCCACCAGAAAGCTCTCCAATTTGTCTATCTCTCAAATGATATAACCCTAAAGATTCCATTATAGAATACACTTTCTCAAACTCATCCTTTTTATGTTTTAAAAAAAGTTTAGGCTTACTTGATAACTTAGCCATCATAATTACTTCGGTAATACTAATAGGAAACTTCCTATCAAAATTTGTGATTTGCGGAACATATCCAATACATTCTTTCATAACTTTGTTATCTTTTCCTAATATCTTTACTTCGCCAGTATAATTTTCTACAAACCCTAGAATCAATTTTAATAACGTACTCTTACCTCCTCCATTTGGACCAAGAATAGCTAAAAAATCTTTTTCATACACTTCTAAGTTAATATTTTGAAGTGCACACACATTTTCATAATAAACATTTACTCCTTTTATTTCTATAATTTTATCCACTATTATCACCTATTCCGATACTGAATTAAACAAATCAACAGTTTTCCTTAAATTCTCTATATAATTTGAAGCTAAAGGTTCTATTTCAATAGCTTTCCCACTAATCTCATTAGCAACAACCTCTGATTGTTTGCTATCAATTTCTGATTGATAAAATATTGATTTTATTTCTTTGCCTTTTGCCAAATCAATAACCTCCATCAATCTTTCTGGAGTAGCTTCTTTACCTTCTTCCTCTAATGCAATCATAGAAAGACCATAATCATCAGCAAAATACCCAAAAGATGGATGATAAACAATTATTGTTTTCTCCTTCAATCCAGCTACACTCTTTTTTATTTCTAAATCCAAATCTTCTAACTCTTTCTTATAGCTTTCTGCTCTTTTTGCATATATTTCGCTATTATCTGGGTCAATATTACCTAACTCTTCTTGAATAACATCAACCATCATTATTACTCTTTTAGGCGACATCCATATATGAGGATCTCTACTATTTTCCGCAAAAAATAATTCCGGATATTTTTTTTCTACTTTTTCATTTAATTCAACTAATTTTGCACTAGATGCTAATTGTTCAATCCTTGGAATAATATTTGCTTCTTCTGCAGGTACACCTATTGAAAAATATATATCTGAATCTTCTAATTGCTTCATAATCTGTGGCGAGGGTGCATAATTAGCCGGACTCTGTCCTGGTGGAATTATAGTTACAACATCGACTAACTCTCCCCCAATTTTTTTAACAAAAGTCTCTTCCGGTACAATAGATACTGCAATTTGTAATCTATCATCAGCTGCACTGTAAGTATTCTCCTCTTTACTGCATGCTGAGAAAAAAATCATAAATACAATTAATAATATAATTATTTTAATATTTTTGTTCATAATACTCCTCCAAACAATAAAAAAATGTTTTTAATTAATAACAATTATCACCAATAATTGCTATTAGTATACTAACATATTTTTCTTTGATGTACAAATTTTTTTAATCACGCTAAAAAACAAATTCTTAATTTATCACTCTGTTCAATTCTGTGTAAAAATTTCAAATAAGGGTATTATAATGTTAAGGTTACATTTTTAAAAATTAATGAAATAATAAAGGAGCAAATTTTATGAAAAATTTTCTTATTTTTACTGGTGTAGATATAATTTTAATATTAGTCTCATACTTCACATCTAGGGCAATTATAAGCGGGCCAACTCGACATAGAATATACGAAAGATTTTTTAGCTCATTTGCTAAATTTGTAATATTTATTTTTATCGGAACTGTTTTAATAACTTCCGTTTCTGCTCTAGTTTTATATAAAACTCGCTATATTGTATATTTAAATATAATTGCTCCAGCTTTAGTTTCAATTTTTATAGGACTAATCATTTCATTAATACCTACTCGTGGCGTAGGAGATAAAGAGAAATAAAATATTGACTTATTAAAATTTTAGTAGTATAATACTAACATAGTTGCGGGGTATAGCGCAGATGGTAGCGCGCGTGGTTTGGGACCATGAAGCCGCGGGTTCAAGTCCTGCTACCCCGACCAAGAATTACCTTTTAGGTAATTTTTTTTTATCTAAAAATACTCTTATAGTATAGTTGTTAATTTGAATTTATATTACATTTTAACTCAAACTTTACTTGTATTAGGTTGTAATCATATTAATTTAATAATAGAATGTAATAGTACTGTATAATATATTACCAACTAAAAGGAGTGGAATTGTGAGCAACTTACTTGAAAAATTAATACAAAAAGATGTAGTAATCTTAAAAGTCTTAAACAGTTCCATAAAATGCCGTTTTCTAGATAAAACAATGCCTTTAATAACTTACTTGGGCTCCGTTGGGTTTTGTTGTATACTGTGTTTGTTTATGTTTATATACCCCAATGCGCAATTTAAAGCATTTGGTATAAAATGTTTTCTTTCATTATTTGTAAGTTCATCAATTGTAAGATTAATAAAAATAAACGTAAATAGAATTCGCCCTTATTTAAAAATAGACAACCTATATACTAAAAAAATAGGCATTGATGAGTATTCTTTTCCATCTGGACATACTACTGCGGCTTTTACTATAGGTGTAGCTGCTTCACTTACATTTACTACCTTATCTATAGTTTTTATAATTCTTGCATCTTTAGTAGGTTTGTCACGGATGTATTTAGGGGTACACTATCCTACAGATGTAATTGCGGGCACAATTATTGGAATATCATCATCCTTAATAGTCAATATTTTTATATAAACTTATATTTTAAATATACTTATTTATATAATTCATACTTAATCAAGGAGGAATATATGCTTAATAACACACAAGCCGTAATATTTGATATGGATGGCACTATAATAGACTCAATGTGGGTATGGGATAAAATTGACTATGATTATCTAAAAAAGAGAAATATCCCTTGTCCTGAAAATATTAAAACAGAAATACAAAACCTAACTTATAAACAAACAGCTCTATATTTTCAAGAAAAATTTAAACTTAAAGATAGCTTAGAAGAAATCATGGATGAATGGCTACAAATGGCAATTTATGAATATAAACATAACATATTCTTAAAACCAGGAGTTAAATCATTTATCAACTTATTAAAGACTAAAAATATTAAAATAGGTCTAGCAACCAATAATTCTAAAATCTTAACTGAAATAGTTCTTAAAAAAAATGAAATATACGACTTTTTTGATGCCATAACCACCACTGAAGAATTAAATGTAGCCAAAAACCTTCCAGACATTTATCTACTAACTGCAAATAAGCTCAATGTAGACCCTAAACATTGTATTGTTTTTGAAGATATTTTACCTGCAATAAAAGGAGCAAAAGCCGCCGGAATGAAGGTAATCGGAGTTGAAGATTCTTATTCAAGTTTTGAAAAAGATCAAATAATAAATTTATCTGATCACTATATAACCCATTATAATGAATTCATTAAAGACGCAATTTAACCAAATGCATTCGCATTTGGTTTTTTATTTATCTTATTTAGAACTTTCTCTATAAATTATTTTAGTCGGAACTATTATATTATTATCTTTTTCTACATCTTCATTTTTAATTTTATCAATAATCAGCTCGCAAGATTTATATCCTAATTGATATGCATTTATGTCCACAGAACTCAACGTAGGTGTAATAAATTTACTTAATGGAACATTATTAAAACTTATTATTTCTATATCCTCTGGAATTTTAATTTTTTCTTCTTTTAAAGCTTCAATTGCTCCAAATGCCATAGAATCATCCGTAACAACAATAGCTGTTGGTCTATTTTTAAGCTTCAATAGTTTTTTCATAGCAAAGTACCCTTCATCCTTAAGAAAGTCCACAGCTACAACATAATCTCTATTAAAATCAATATTACTATCTACTAATGCATTTCTGTAACCATCTAATCTATCTAATGAAACTATAAATTCAAACTTCCCTGAAATAAAACCTATCCTATTATGACCTCTTTTTATAAATTCTTGAGTTACCTCATATGCTGCTTTTACATTATCATTATCTACAAATAAAATCCCTTTATCATTCATAGGTTTTCCAATTATCAATACAGGAATGTTGTACTCTCTAATAAAATTCAAAATTTTATTATTTACAGAAGAATACATTACTATTACACCATCAACTCTTCCACTCATAACAATATCTTTAATTGATTTTAACTGTTCTTCTTCTGTTTCTCCAGTAGATAAAAGCAAACAAAATTCTTCCTCATGTGCAGAAGAAGAAATACCACTCAAAGCTAATGGATAAAAAGGATTAAGAAGAGCTGTTTCCGTTGAGTTAGGCATTACTACTCCAATTGTCTTAGTCATCTTATTCACTAAACTTCTAGCAATAGCATTGGGGAAATATCCTAATTTTTTCATTGCTTCTCTTACTTTGACTTTTGTATCTTCAGATATTCGAGAACTATCCGATATAACTCTAGAAACTGTAGAAGGTGATACGTCCGCTTCTCTTGCAACATCTTTTATTGTAATTTTCATAATAACTACCTCTTTAAACTTATATTATGATGAATATAACTATTATATAGTAAAATATAACCTATTTTCAATAAAAAAAATAAGAGGTAAACAATAAGTTTACCTCTTATTTTATAAATCGTGCTTTATTTCTTTCCAGATAAGAAATGCAATTATAAAGACAGAAGCTTCCTTAAAATTTCTTATATCAAATCCTGTATCTTTTTTTATCTTATCAAGTCTATAAATCAACGTATTTCTGTGTATATACAACTTTTTAGCAGTATCGCTTATATTAAGGTCACAATTCACAAACATTTCAATAGTATTAATAACTTCGATATCAAACTTATCGAACTTGTTTTTAAATTTTTTATAAAGTATTCCCTTCATATAATCGTTAAGATTATATACTATTTTTTCAAATATAATATTATCATAATTGAAAATATTCTCTTTTATATTAAATTTTTCAACTATCTTATAACATTCTTTTGCATTAGAATAAGTTTCCCTTAGTTCAATAACAGAACTAAATTGATCTCCATAACTAACAAAACAGTCTGAATACAAATCTGATAATATTGAATCTTTAATACTTTTAGTGTGCTCTTCAACATCTTCAAATTGACCAATAACAAGAATACTATCTCCATATAAAGCTACTATTACTTCTTCACTATATAATTGATTAATAACATCTACAGCTTCATATCGACTTCCATCTACTTTGATATATATTAAACTATATCCATTATCTATTCCTGGAATACATATTTCTATATCATCTTGAGCTACTTCTTCTCCATTAAGAATATTTTTGAGAATTGTTTCTCTATCTGCATAAAGTTGTTTATAATTCTCTTGAATAACATACTTTAATAAATTAATGCAAGTTTCAAACTCTTCATTCAATATAACTTTCGCTCTTAACTTATTAGTTATTAATGGAAACTCTAGAGTTTCAGATTCCTGAAAATTTAAGCCACAGTCATAAATCACTGTCCCTTTTTCATCAAGCAAGTTAAATGGTACCCCTGTATTAAAGCTTAAATTTCTAAGAAAACTCTTAAACTCTTGCATTAAAACTCCTCCTAAACGATAGTTTTTTCAGTTTCTTTATCAAAGAAGTGTAATTTTGTTTCATTAAAAGCAACTTTAATAGTATCTCCTGCTTTAGCTTGTGATGAACCATTTACTCTTACTGTAAACGCATTGCCTTGTATTGTAGCATAGATATATGTCTCTGCACCCATTAATTCTGTAACTTCTACTTGAGCATCTACTACAGTATTTGAATGTTTTTCAATAAACTCTTCATTGTCATCCATATTTTCTGGCCTTATACCCATAATTACTTCTTTTCCAAGAAGATTAGCATCTCTCAAATATTTAACTTTTTCTTCTGATACAGCTATTTGAACATCTCCAAAATGAGAATAAACTTTTCCATCTTTTTCAACTAATTTAGCTTGACAGAAATTCATTTGTGGACTTCCTATAAACCCTGCAACAAATACATTAGAAGGATGGTCATATACTTGTTGTGGTGTATCTACTTGTTGAATTAATCCATCTTTCATAACTACAATTTTTGTACCTAAAGTCATTGCTTCTGTTTGGTCATGAGTTACATAGATAAATGTTGTTTGAAGACGTGTGTGTAATTTAGCTATTTCTGTTCTCATTTGAACTCTTAGCTTAGCATCAAGATTTGATAGAGGTTCATCCATTAAGAATACTTTAGGACTTCTTACTATGGCTCTACCCATAGCTAAACTTTGTCTTTGTCCACCTGATAATGCCTTAGGTTTTCTATCTAATAATTGTTCTATATCAAGAATTCTAGCGGCTTCTTTAACTTTTTTATCTATTTCTTCTTTTGGTGTTTTTCTTAATTTTAAACCAAATGCCATATTATCATAAACTGTCATATGTGGATATAATGCATAGTTTTGGAAAACCATCGCTATATCTCTATCTTTAGGAGCAATATCATTTACCACTTTATCTCCTATGTAAAGTTCACCTTTAGTTATTTCTTCAAGTCCTGCAATCATTCTTAATGTTGTTGATTTACCACATCCAGATGGTCCAACAAATACTATAAACTCCTTATCTTCTATATCAAGATTAAAATCCTTTACTGCTGTAACATTACCTGGATATACTTTGTAAATATTTTTTAACTTCAAACCTGCCATTTTTAACTCCTCCTAAAATTATGTTATCGATTACTATAATATAATTTTACATCTTATAATAATTTTAATCTATTCGCAAAATTTACAAAGTTAAAAAAACTAATTTGTGAGATAATACAAACCTTGATATAAATCATCTTCTTCTAATTTTCTATCAATTGCGTTTAAAACTTCCCATTTTTTCAAACTCCACATAGGTTCAATCAACATATTTCTTGGTGAATCTCCTGTTAATCTATGAATTACTACATTAGACGGTAATAAAGTTATGGATTTACAAATTAAATCTATGTATCTTTCCATGCTCAAAAATTCTAGCTGATTTTTTTTGCAATAATCCACAAGTGGAGTTTCTTTCATCAAATGAAGTAAATGCATCTTTATTCCCTGAATATCTTTGTTTGCTAAGTACTTAATAGTATTTAACATATCTTCATCTTTTTCACCAGGCAATCCATATATTGTGTGAACAACAACGTCTATATTTCTTTCTCTTAAATTTTTTACCGCTTCTTCAAATACTTGAAGGTTGTATCCTCTATTTATTACTAAAGCTGTTTCTTCGTTTGAAGTCTGTAATCCTAATTCTACCCAAACATAAACTTTCTCTCCAAACTCCTTTAATAAATCTAAAACTTCTTCACTTAAACAATCAGCTCTAGTAGCTATCGCTAATG
>DAOUPR010000012.1 GCA_030626065.1 Clostridium sp.
AATTCAAAAGATTTTCTGAGAAACGGAGAAAATCATCTGTAATTGTGAAATGTGGATTGTGTACTGTGAACTGCTAACTCTAAATGAGGTGATTAATGTGGATATCACAAAGGTAGTTTCAACTCAAAAATCTAATGAACCAATTGCGAAAGCTCCTCAAGTGGTACCTGTTAAAGGGAAGCTGGATGGTGTTGATAGTAATATAAAAGAAGATAAGAGTAAGTCTAATAATGGACAAAGTAATCATCCAGGAAAACAAGAATTTAGTAATGAATTTATAGAAAGACAAATTCAAAAGTTAAATAAAGTTATGTTTGGAACAGATAAGCATTTTGAGTTTTCTGTTCACAAAAAAACAAATCAGATTTTGGTTAAAGTGATAGATAATGATACAAAAGAAGTTATTAAAGAATTGCCACCAGAAAAGATTCTTGATATAGTAGCTAAAATTGAAGAAATGGTGGGAGTGTTAGTAGATGAAAAAGGTTAATAAGAGGAGGTAGACTATGGGTAGTATAAATTTTTTAGGATCTTATTCAGGAATAGACCAAACTATGGTAGATCAATTAATGGCTGCTGAAAAAATGCCTCTAGTAAGTATGAGTACAAAAGTACAAGACTATGAAACTGAAAAGAATGCTTGGAAAGACATTAATACAAGAATGAATACTCTAAGCTCAAAAATAGATGATTTAAAAGATGAAGATTTGTATACAGATAAAAAAGTTTCAAATAGTGATTCAACAGTGGCTAGTGCTTCTGTAGATAATGATGCTATTGAAGGAACTTATGAAATAGAAGTAACTAAACTGGCTAAGAGCACAACTTTGGTTGGAACTAAAATAAAAACACCAACTCAAAGTTTAAATCAAACTGGTAACTTAGATATTAATATTGATGAAATTAAGAAATTTAGTATAGCAGTTATTAGTACAGATTCATTAAATGATATTGTAAAAAAAATCAATGAGTCTGCGAGCAATACTGATGGTGATAGTAATAAACTTGTAACAGCATCTGTAGTAGATTCAGAATTAGTTTTAAGTAGTGTGGATTCAGTGAAAGTAGCTACCTTTTCTGATGATAAAGCAGATGCTATAGTAAATGCTGTGAAAAATGATTTAAAACAAACGGGTACTTTAGATATTAAAGTTGGAGACAATGATGTAGAATCAATAACTATAACTGAAGAAGCTTCGCTAAGTGATATAGTAGACAAAATTAATGATTTGGATAATGTATCAGCTTCTATTATTGATTACCAAATAGTATTAAAAAGTAAGGAAACAGGTAGTGATTCAATAACTTTAACAGACAGTGATTCAGGAAATATAATTAATTCTATAGGTATGAGTGCTGCTGATGAAACATTAGGAAATGATAGTGAATTTAAAGTAAATGGTATATCAGTTACAAGAACTTCAAATGAAATAAGTGATGTAGTAGATGGTCTTACTTTCACATTAAAAGATGAAGGAACTACAACCCTAACAGTTACTAATGATTATACAGACCTAGAAAGTGCAATTCAAGGAGTTATAGATCAGTATAATTCTACATTATCTTTTATGCAATCAAAATCGAAAGCTGGAGATCCTGATGTAGCAGGAAGTGGAGGGGATTTAGCTGGAGATTCAGCATTACAAAGATTAATATCAAACTTAAGAACATCGGTTTCAGATACAATATCAGGTATTACAACAGAATATAAATCAGCTTCAAGTATAGGAATTACAACGGTCGATAATGAAGGAACACTTTCCTTTGATAAAACAGCATTTGAAGAAGCAATGGATAACAATGCAGAAGCAGTACGAAACTTCTTTGATGGCAATAAAGATGTTGGAGTTAAAGGATTTGCTGACAAAATAGATACTTTCTTAGATTATTATATAGATGATTCAGATGGACTGATTCAGAGTAAACAATCAAGTTTAGAAAGCATGATGGATACAGTTAATGATAAAATAGATGCCTTTAATGATAGAATGGAAGCAAAAGAAGCATACTACATTAAGATATTTGCAAGCTTAGATTCATATATGGCAAAAGCTGAATCGACTTCATCTTGGCTTACTTCGCAAATGGGTTCTATGAATTCAAGTGGTGATAACTAATTGGCAACAGTATAGTATTAAGACTAATTTAGTTAGAGCAATGATTCAAAATGATGTAGTATTTAAAAGTTACGGTGTTCGTAGTGCACTGTGCACCGTGAACTGTGAACTAATACCAGATTAAAAGTGAATACATAGTTAATATTCACATAAATAGATTTTAAAATTATCTCTACATAAAGAGTGGGGGGAAAGAGTATGTATTATAACAATACTGCAAATGCATATAACACATATAAAAATAATCAAGTAAATACAGCATCTAAAAAACAATTATTACTTATGTTATATGATGGGGCGATAAAATTTTTGAGATTTGCTATTATATCAATCGATAATAAGAATATAGAAGATTCTCATAAATATATAGTTAAAACAGAAGATATTTTGATTGAATTAATGTCAACTTTGAATTTTGATGCAGGAGATATTTCTACACAATTATATAATCTTTATGACTACATGAAAGATGAATTAGTTCAGGCTAATATGAAAAAAGATAGAGATAAAGTTGAGAATGTAAAATCTATGCTAGAGGAGCTTAGAGAAACATGGGCTCAAATATAGATTACTTAAAGGAATTACTTCAGAGGTTAGATGGAAATCTTAATAACTTAGATAATGAGATAGATAAAGTAAAAGATATAAATGATGAAGAACAGTTCGACAAAATATTTTCTATAGCAGATAAGAAAGAAGAACTGCTGCAAGAATTGAGAAATATTATAGAAAATGAAACTTTATTATCTAAAGAAAAAGAAGATAGGCTAAAAGAGATATATTCAAAAACTCTAAGAGTAACAGAGAAAGAAATGAAATTTTATAGTGAAAATAAAACTAAGATTAAAGATATAATGTTACAGATGAGGAAAAAAAATAAAGTAAATAACGAATATATGAAAAAGATAACAAATTCTTATTTCATTGACAAAAAAATTATATAAAAAGCTAAAAAGCGCGCTAGAGTTAAATTTACTATAGAAATTTAACGATAGAGGGCTTTTTTTGTCTTTTTTTGCATTGACTAGTTAATAGTAATGATTTATTATTAACTTATGGATAATTACTATTTAATTGTAGTTTTAAATAGATTAAAAAAATATAGATTTTAGCAAGAATTTTACTGGAAATTTTATTATAATTAGAAAAAGAGGTTGATATTATGTCTAAAATTGTAAATAATAATACTTACGATTTGTTAAAAAAATCCTTGGATACAGTCAATTTAAGGCAAAGTGTAATATCTAACAATATTTCCAATGTGAACACTCCAAATTTTAAAGCTAGTAGAGTGAATTTTGAAGATAAACTTAAAGCTGCTATTGGAGAGGGAATTTTGGGATTATCAGGAGATAATGAAAAGCATATCGGGACAGGCAATATAGAAAATATCGACGCAGATATTGTGCAAGATAAAAATCTGAAAGTTAATGAAGATGGAAATAGTGTTGATATAGAAAAAGAAATGGTTGATATGGCTTCAAATCAAATTTTATATAATGCTTTAGTGCAACAAGTAAATAAAAAATTATCGAATTTAAGTTATGTAGTTACAGGAGGTAGATAAAAATGTCAATTTTCAGAAATATGGAAATAAGCTCAAGTGGATTGTCTGTTGATAGAATGAAAATGGAACTGATTTCTTCTAATATTGCAAATGCATCTACTACTGTAGATGAAAATGGAGAGGTTTATAAGAGAAAAATACCAACATTTAAAGAAAAATTTAAAACTGTAATAGATGAAGCTGGCAATCAGAACAAAGTAGGTAGTGGGGTAGAAATCAGAGAAGTAGTAGAAGACGATTCAGATTTAAAAGTAGTTTATGAACCAGAGCATCCAGATGCTGATGAAAATGGATTTGTAACATATTCTAATGTAGATGTATTAGATGAAATAGTAGATATGATGAAAGCAACAAGGTCTTATGAGGCAAATGTTACAGCATTTAATTCAAGTAAAACTATGTTACTTAAAGCTTTAGAAATCGGAAGATAAGAGGTGCTATTAAATGAAAATTGGAAATATAACTGGTACTACTAATATACTACCAATAAATAAATCAGGAAAAGAAGAAGATTTTTCCTTTGGGAACTTGCTAAATGAACAATTACAAAAGACTAAAGATCTTCAAATAAAAGCAGATGACCTTTCAGAAAAGATGGTAGCGGGTGAAGTTCAAGATATTCATAAGGTAATGATTGCTACTGAAGAAGCACAAATAGCGCTTCAACTGACAGTTCAAATAAGAAATAAAGTAATTGAGGCTTATCAAGAAGTTAGTAGAATGCAATTATAGACTAGAAAACAAAGTAAGCTGATAAGAAGGAGTTTAATGGATGGGTGTTTTCAAAGGGTTTGTTGACAGGATTTCGAATGGGTGGAAATCGCTAGATAAAGGTATGAAAGTAGTCGTAGGTACAGTTGGTATTTCTGCAATTGTTTCTATGCTTATTTATTTTACTCTTTTTGCAGGTACTAATTATCAAACTCTATATACAAATCTTAGTCTGACAGATTCTGCAAATATTGTAAGTCAACTAGAGTCGCTTAAAATTGAAAAATATAAGCTTGAAGATAATGGAACAACTATACTTGTTGATGAAAATCAAATAGACAAGCTTAGATTGGACCTTGCAATGACAGGCTCTTTACCTAATAGTGGTAAAGGATATGAATTATTTGATGATATAGGTATTATGGTTACTGATGAAGATAGAAAAATTATGTATCAGAGAGCTTTAGAAGGTGAACTTCAAAGATCTATTACATCTCTTCAAGAAATTACTAGTGCAAGAATACATTTAGTATTAGCAGAAGATAGTCTTTTTAATGATGATGGGGAGCCTGCTTCTGCATCAATATTGTTAGATATTAAACAAGGACAGTCTTTGTCTACTGAACAGGTAAAAGGAATAATATCTCTTGTATCAGGTGCTGTAAATAATTTATCGGAAGAAAGCGTAAAAGTTTTAGACTCTGAATCAAATTTATTAAGTGCAGGTGTTATTGCTGGGACTGAATACAATGACACTTCAGCTGCAATGAATAAAATAGATTTAGAAAATACACAAGGTATGGAGTTAGAACATAAAATAACGAGTACGCTAGAAAAAACTTTTGGAGTAGGTAAAGCAGTCGTAAATGTTTCAGTAGAAATGGATATGGACACAGAAGAAAGTATAAGTAAAGACTATACTGGTGACCCTGTGGTAATTAGTGAACAAAAAAATTACCAGAGTACTGAAGCAACAGATATGGGAGACAATCCATCTGATACCGGTGGGTATATAGCTGATGATGATATTACGGCTGACCCTAATACTCAATCTTATGATGTTATAAGAAACTATGAAACAGGGGAAATAACTAGAACTGTAAAAAAAGCAGTTGGGACTGTGGAAAAAATTTCTGCCAATATCATAATGGATGCTGAATTAACTGATGATCAAAAATTAACCATTAAAGAAATCGTAGTTGCGTCAATTGGAGCAAATGAGGCAAGGGGAGATATTATAAATGTTGCAGGAATTCCATTTGACACAACACTTCAAGATGCTATAAAAGATGATATAAATACTGAAATACCAGATACAGGAGCTATGGCTAATATTTTAAAGGCTGTATCATTACCAGTTTTAATAGGGATTATAATTGGGTTATTGTTGCTTATATTAGTACCAATAATTATGTTATTAAGACGTAATAGAAATAAGAAGACAGTAAATAGGGAAAAAGAATTAGAGGAAATAATTTTAGAAGGAACGCTTGCAACAAATGAAATTAAACCAAAGGAAATAGAAGATGAAGTGATTATAGATACAGGAAAAGTAAACAGCAATATACAGGAAGAAATTAATAAATATGCAAATGAAAACCCTAAAGAAGTAGCAGAACTATTAAAGTTGTGGATTATTGAAGGGAGAGAATCTAAGAGTGAAAAATAATATTTCTGGAATAAGAAAAGTTGCTACTCTCTTAATTGTTTTGGGGCCAGAAACTTCAGCAAAAGTACTTAAGGAATTTCCAGATAAAATAATTGAGAATATAATTACTGAGATAGGCAAAATTAATTATGTTGGAGTTGAAGATAGAAAAAAAGTAGTTGAAGAATTCGGGCAAGTATTGAATAAAAGACAATTTGTGAGTGCTGGTGGTAATAAATATGCTGAAGATGTATTAAATAAAGCGGTAGGACAACAAAAAGCAAAAAAACTTTTGAAAAATTTGAAAACTGGTACAAGTGAAAAAAAACCATTTGAAATAGCTAGAAAAATTGAAGCTGATCAATTGCTTAAAGTACTAGCAAAAGAACAACCACAGACTATTGCAATGGTGCTTTGTCATCTTCAAGCAGAAAAATCTGCAACAATATTATCTGGACTTCCAGAATCAATTCAAAGTGAAGTGGCGGATAGGATTGCAAATATGAAACCTGTATCGCCTATGGCTATGAAAAAACTGGAAGTCGCATTAGAGAAAAAGCTTATGAGTGGAAGCTTTATGGAAAGCGATGCATTGGGTGGAGTGGATGCTTTAGTTAATATTCTAAATTCTGTAACAAGAACTACTGAAAAGAATATTTTAGATGGAATAAGTGTTAAGAAACCAGATTTGAAAAATGAAATTAAGGCTAAGTTATTTGTGTTTGAGGATATCAAACTTCTCGATAAAAGTTCTATTCAAAAGGTTCTTAGGGAAGTATCTACAGGAGATATGGCTTTAGCAATAAAAGGTGCATCTGAAGAGGTAGTTAAATTGATTTATGATAATATTTCTTCTAGAGCAAGTGAAGCAGTTAAGGAAGAAATTGAAATGATGGGACCAGTAAAAGTTACTAAAGTTGAAGAAGCACAACAAAAAATTGTTTCTATTATTAGAAATTTAGAAAATAAAGGTGAAATAATTATTAATAGAGGTGGGGATGATGGCACTATATACTAATATTATTAAAAAAGATACTGTTAATAATACAATGATAAAAAAGTATACAGTACAAGCCTTCGAGACTTTAGATGTATTTTCTGAAGAACCTACACAAAATGACAATGAAGAAATTTCTTCTGTAGGTGTAAATCATGCCAGAGAAGAAGAAATAATAGAATCAGCTTTAGAAGAGGCGCAAGAAATTAAAAAAAGAGCAAAAACAGAAGGATATGAAGAGGGCTTTGAACAAGGAACTTCTTTGGGTTATGAAGAAGGATACAATAAGGCTATGGAAGATGTACAAGCTCAAAAAGAAGGAGCAACAGAATTATTGCTTCAAGCTGAAAAGCAAAGAAGAGAAAAATTAAATAATTTAGAAGATGAAGTAATTGAAATGGCTATAATGATTGCTGAAAAAGTGACTAAAATAGCAATAGATGATAATGATGAAAAAATCATGCCTATGATTAAATCAGCCCTTAATGACTTAGTAAATAGAGAAAGAGTCATTATTAGAGTTAATTCTGAAAACTTAGAAATTCTAAAAGAAAATGAAGAAGAATTAAGCAGAATTTGTCCAAATGCTATTTTTACATTTCTTGAAGATAATTCATTAGATTTAACTAATTGCATTATAGATAGTGAAATCGAACAAATTAATCTAGACGTAAAATCACAAATAGATAATATTTTAAAAGAATTTTCTAAGGTAAGGTAGATAATATGGGAAATAACTTTTTAGAAAAATATAAAAAAGCTTTAGAAGATAAGAAGTTTTATGATACATATGGAAAAGTGAAAGAAGTAATAGGGCTTACTATACAAGTGGAGGGTTTGAAGTCATTTGTAGGAGAAGTTTGCCAGATTATTTTAAATAAAAATGAAATAATCGAGGCAGAAGTAGTTGGTTTTAAAGGAGATACTGCTTTATTAATGCCTTTAGGGGACCTTAGAGGTGTAAATTCAGGTGCACTTGTAAAGCCAACAGGAAAATCCTTGTCTGTAAAAGTAGGACCAGAGCTACTCGGAAAGATTTTAGATGGTTTAGGTAATGTTATTGATGAAGAAGAACTTGATTTAAAAGATGAATACAATATATATAATGCACCTCCAAATCCATTAAAAAGGAAAAGAATTACGGAGATAATGCCTACTGGGGTTAAAGCTATTGATGGACTAATAACTTGTGGAGAAGGTCAAAGAATTGGTATATTCGCAGGTAGTGGAGTAGGTAAAAGTACACTCCTGGGAATGATGAGTAGATATTGCGAGTCTGATGTGAATGTAATTGCATTAATAGGGGAAAGAGGAAGAGAAGTACTAGATTTTATTGAGAGCAACTTAGGTGAAGAAGGACTAAAGAAAACAATAGTTGTTTGTGCAACATCAGACCAACCTGCACTCATTAGATTAAAAGGCGCTTTTGTAGCTACAGCTATAGCAGAGTACTTTAGAGATCAAGGGAAAAAAGTTATGCTTATGATGGATTCAGTTACTAGATTTGCAATGGCTCAAAGAGAAGTTGGACTGGCTATAGGTGAGCCCCCTGCGACCAAGGGATATACTCCATCTGTATTTGCTATGTTACCGCAATTGTTAGAAAGATCGGGAACCTCTGATAAAGGTTCTATAACAGCATTTTATACTGTTTTAGTAGAAGGTGATGATATGAATGAACCTATTGCAGATGCAGTAAGAGGTATTCTAGATGGCCATATTATATTAACGAGAAAAATAGCAGAAAAGAATCATTTTCCGGCTATAGATGTACAAAAGAGCGTTAGTAGATTGATGAAAGAAATAGTTCCAAAACAACATTATAGAGCAGCCAGTGAATTAAGGGATAATCTAGCTACCTACGAGAAGGCTGAAGATTTAATAAATCTAGGCGCTTACAAAAGAGGAAGTAATATTAAGATAGATAGAGCTGTTAAATTAAATAGTGAAATAGAGAAGTTTTTAAAACAAACTGTTGAAGAAAGAATACATTACGATGAAGTTGTTCAGAATATCACTAAAATATTTCAATAGGAGTCTGTTATGAAAAAATTTGAATACTCATTACAAAATGTTTTGAAATATAAAAAGGATAATGAAGACAGTGTAAAAGAGGTTTTTTTAAAACTAAATAATAAAGTAGAAGAACAAGAAGAAATTTTGGAGAGTTTAAATATTCAATTAGAAGAAAGTCTTGCACAACTTCACAATAAAACAAACTTAACAACAATTAACTTAAAGAATTGCTATTCTTATATGTATATATTACAAGACAAAGTAGACAAGCAAGAGAAAGTAGTAAATCAATATAAAGAAAAGTTAGAAGACATAAGAAAAAAACTTATAATAGCCCAAAAGGAAAGAAAAACAATAGAAGTTTTAAAAGAAAAAGAATATGAAAATTATAAAAATAAAATAGAAAAAGAAGAACAAAAATTAAATGATGAACTGGGCTTATATGCCTACTTAAGAAAAGCTACTATTTAAAACAAATTTGCAATTTATAATTTAAAACAAATTAGCAATTAGCAATTTGCAATTAATGATGATTTTGCTACGCAAAATCTTTAACAACTGTGAACTGTGAACCGTACACTGTGAACTATACTCACGAAAGGGGGTGAAAAAAATGGAAGTAATGTCGGCATTAAATTCACAACAAGTAACTAAAAACAGTAAAAGTGATGATTCAAAAACAGAAAAGGGAGATTCTAAATTTTCTGATTTGATGAAGCAAGTTTTTGGAAATGAAGATAGTCAAAAAACTACAGTCAACCAGATTGAAGAAGAAACAACACAGGCTGGTGTGAATTTTGTATTTCACTGTGATGGTGAAGGAGAAATTTGCGATGAGAATATAATTAATAAAGATGAATCTTTAGATGATTATATTGATGATGGTACATTAAATTTAGCCTCATTACAATATCAATTTCAAAACACACAAGAAACAATTGGAATGCCACAAGAAGTAACGAAGGTTACAGAAAAATCAGAAGAAAAAAGTGAAATAACACAAAAGGCAAGTGAAATTCCACAACAGATAATAAACCAAGGTTTAAGTTCAATAATACAAGAAAGCAATACATTAATTCAGGGTATAAGTGTAGTAACCGAAGACACAAATACAATAACGCAAGATATAACCACAAAAGCCAATGAAAATAAAATAGTGGGAAATGATTTTATTAAGCAGACTACGGACGTTGCAGATAAAGAAATAATTGATTTAGATTCTGTGATGAATGAGTTTCAAAATATACTTAATGAAATTAGCGGAATTAATGAAGTTACTGAAAGTGCCCATAATAGTGAAAGAAATATTAATTCAAAAATTATAAATCAAACAACTGAGGACAATGAAATCACACTATTAAAAGACATTGAAAATTCAGTAAAGAAAATTATTTCACAAATCAGTAAAAGCGAAAAAATACATACTAGTAAAATTGTAAAACAAGATGTAAGCAAAGTGGTAAATGAGCAAAACAATCAAGAGGTTGATGGCTCCATAAGACAACAAGCTAATGAAGACATTAGTCAGCATATTAATTATTTACAAGATGAGGTAGGCAGCTTAGTAAGTAAGGTTAGTGAATTTGTAAGTAATGAAAATAATATCACCGATTCTAAAATACAAGAAATAATAAATGTTTTAGAAGGTAATTCAGGAAATGACCATTCTAATATAACTAAAGAGTTTAATGAGTACGATACAATTAAAAACTTACAAAATAGAATGCAAAATAAGGTTGAATTTACATCAAATATTGACAATGAAGTTAACCAAGTTAAAATTGTAGAAGAAAAATTAATAAGTGTAATTAAAGAGCTTAAAGTTATAGAGACTAAGTTATTTACAACACAGAATAAAAACACACTAACCAATTATAATAGTTTTACTACTTATAATGAACAAGCAGTACCTATTAAAGATTTCAGCAGAATAAATAGGATATTTGACCTTCAAGAAGTAAATTCAGTAGAAATTCAATCTGAAGAATTTATCGCAAAAGAAAAAAATACAAATAGTAGAAATTTAAGTACAAAAGCTTTAGATTTTAATATTGATGAAACAAATAAGGGTAATAAATTTGTAGACAAGCCTATGAATGAGACCTCTAGTAAATCTGAAAATTTAAGATTGAATAATTTGTCGGGTATTTCTAGAGATGAATCTGTTAAAGGCAATTTTAGTGTGATTGGTGATGAAGAGAAGAATCAATTGGAGCAAGTAGATAGTAAATTAGAAAATTTAAGTATTTTCAATACTACACCAAGTCGAGTTATTAATGATTCAACAGTAAATAATTCACAAGTACAAGTAGGAGCACAAATTGAAAATTTTGATGAAGTAATTAAAGAATTGCAAGTGAAAACTGATGGTATAAAAAACAATGAAGAAATGACAATGTCAGTAAAGTTAAAGCCAAGAGAACTTGGTGAACTAAATATACAAATTGAAAAAAAAGATAATGAAATGGTAGCAAAATTAATAGTAAATTCAAATGAAACAAAGGAACTAATTCAGAAGAATATACATCTTATTAAGGAATCTCTAGAAAATACTAATGTAAAAATAATAGAGGTTAATGTGGATGATAAATCTAATTTTGCCAGTGAGTTTTCTTTTAATTCTCAAAGTGAAGAAAGCAGTAGAAACAATGAGTTCTATAATGAAGAAAGTGGACATGGCAGGAAATCTGAGGAAGATAATAACGAAGAAACCTATAAAGAGGAAGATAAAAGTATACTTAGCAAAGTAGCAGAAACAAATTCTGATAGTAAAATAAACATCTTAATGTAGGGGGATTACAATGCCAGTAAATTCAGTAAATAATTATGATATTAGTACAATGGGACAGAGTTCACGATTAACACAGAAAAGTTTAGGTAAAGATGATTTTTTGAAGATATTAACGGCTCAATTGCAATATCAAGATCCAATGGAATCTATGGATAATAGTGAGTATATAGCTCAAATGGCACAATTTAGTTCATTAGAACAAATGGAAAATCTAAATGAAAATATTACAACACTAATTAATCTTCAAAACACTCAATTAGGTGCATCTCTTATCGGAAAAGAAGTTAAAGTAGCAAAAGATGGAGAGATTTCCACTGGGATTGTAAGCAAAGTAAGTAATTTAGATAAAGAGCTAACAATAACATTAGATGGTAAAGAATTTAATGCAAGTGAAATAGAGGAGATTATTGGTTAGTAAGTAAGGTAGGTGAAATTTTGAGTTTTAAGGTTTCAAACAATAATTTTTATAACGATTTATCTAAACAGAAGAACACAAAAAATATTGAGAAAAAAAGTACTGCTTTTGAAGATATACTTCAAAAACAAATTAAAAGAGATTCATTTAAAAACAGAGATTTTAATATTGAAAAAAGTAATGCAAAGGATATAAAAATATCAAAACATGCTCAAAGAAGGCTAGATAGTAGAAATATAGATTTAACTTCAAATGATATGATATCCTTGAGTAATGCTATGGATAAGGCAAAAGATAAAGGAGCTAAAGAAAGCTTATTGATTTATAAAAATATAGCTTTTGTATCCCACATTCCTAGCAAAACACTAATTACAACTATGGAAATAGACGGAGAAGAAAATATATTTACCAATATAGATAGTGCTGTTTTTGTAAAAGAAAATATATAGGCTGGACCCTAACGGGAAGCCTCCTCACTGTGGAATGATAGAAACAGTGAACTGAAAATAAAGGTTATGTTTTAGAGTATTGTTGATATTAAAACTTTTGATATGTAAATTAGATTAGTTTAAATAATAATTAGCAATTCTTTTTAAAACATAATTTGCAATGTGCAATTGATGTTGATTTTCTTCCCTTTGGTCAGAAAATCTTTAATTACTTAATTGATTTAAAGATTTTGCGTAGCAAAATCATCGTTAATTGCTAATTGCTAATTGCTAATTGCAAATTGCTAATATTTTGTAAATAAAAACTGTTGATTCAAACAATATCTTATAAATTAACAACTCTTTAAAATAGAGCCAAACAAAAAAATAGGAGGATTTTAATATGTTAAGATCATTATATTCAGGTGTAAGTGGTATGAAGAGTAACCAGGTAAAGATGGATGTTATAGGTAACAATATAGCAAATGTAAATACAACGGCTTTTAAAGCAAGTCGAGTTAAGTTTCAAGAAACTCTAAGTAATACAATGTCAACAGCTCTAGGACCAGATACAACAGGAAAAGGAGCAAAAAACCCTAAGCAGGTAGGACTAGGAACAACTGTTAGATCAATAGATACTTTGATGACAGATGGAGTCCATGAGCCTACAGGAAGAGAATTGGATTTTGCTATTGAAAATGAAGGTTTTTTAGTAACATCTTCGGACATAGATGGTAATGCAGCACCTACTAAAGTTAGTTTTACTAGAGACGGTTGTTTTTATAGAGATTCTCAGGGAACACTAGTTAATTCATCAGGAAATAAAGTTATGGGATATCCAGCTATAGATGCTAATACAGTACTTGACGGAATTACTAATATTAGTGTAACGCCTGTTGCGCCTGCTGTAGGTACATCTACTGCTCCAACTAGTCTTATTTCTGCATTAACAAGTGATATTAATGATGTATTGGCAGTCGCAGAAGCTATTGGAAAAGAAGTTGAAAATGATACTACTGGCCTAAAGACTAGTGCACAAACAGCTATTACAGCTTTAGAAGCAATTTCTTTAGATTCTACATCAACATATGCTGATTTAGCAACTGCTAAAACAGCTGCTACAACTGCGGCAACTAGTATACAGACTATTGCAACAACACTTGCAGATGGTTCTGGGCAGCGAATTCAAGAGTTTAGTTCAGATAATTTAAGAACTTTAGAAATTCCTACTACCTTTGTTAGAGATGATGCGACAGGGTTGTTAGTTAAAGATTCAACTACAGGAAAATATGAAAGTGTTGCTGTAGGTACAGGACAAACAGAAATTACTTTAGATACATTTAATGTAGATGCCTCAGGTCAAATAACAGCAATTTGTAGTGACCAAAATAGTTATAAAATAGGAAGACTTGCAGTAGCAAAATTTAAGAATAGAGAAGGTTTAACTAAAGAAGGGTCTAACTCATACGGTAAAACTGCCAACTCAGGAGAGCCAGAGTATGGAGTAGCAGGAGAAGATTCTTTCGGAACAATTACTCAAGGAGCTTTAGAAGTTTCAAATGTTGATTTAGCAAACCAATTCACAGATATGATTATTACTAGTAGAGCTTATCAAGCAAACTCTAGATCAATAACAACTTCAGATGAAATGCTTCAAGAGTTGTTAAATCTTAAGAGATAGATATTAAGTGAAAAATTTAGCATTGCTAGTTTATATGAGAGATTAGTTGGAAAATTTAAACTAGCAATGTTCAAACATTGTATTGGAGAACAGGGCGGGTGATTAGTATGAAGAATAGTTTGACAGCTTTAGCAGGTCTTTTTTTAGGATTGACATTGATTATAGTAACTATAATTATATCTGGTGAATTAAAAGGATTTTTAAGTCTATCATCATTTTTAATTACACTAGGAGGTTCTTTCATGGCGTTGATGGTCAGTGAACCTTTATATAATTTAAAAAGATTGCCAGATATTATAAAAATTGCGTTTACTGAAAAAACACAAGATAAATCAGAATTAATAGATCTTTTTATAGATTTATCTAAAAAAGCTAAAAAAGAAGGATTTAATTCATTAGAAAATAGTCTTGATGAAATAGATGATCAATTTCTTCAAAGAGGTATTTTGATGGTTGTTGATGCAATGGATGTAGATATGATAAAACAGATATTGAATTTAGAAATTGATGTAGCTGATGAAAGACATAGTGATGGCCAAAGAATATTCAAAAAGTGGGGAGAATATGCCCCAGCTTTTGGAATGTTAGGTACAATAATTGGGCTTATAAATATGTTAGGCAATCTAGATGATGCAGCTACAATTGGGGTAGGAATGGCCGTTGCACTGGTAACAACATTTTATGGTGCTTTATTTGCTAATTTAATATTACTACCAATTGGGAGTAATTTAGAGAATAAAGCAAATGAAGAAATTAATACGAGGTCAATGATGATAGAGGGAATACTCTCTATTCAAGAAGGCATGAATCCGATGATTATTGAAGAAAAACTACAAACATATTTGACACCAAGAGAAAGACTAGATAGAAAAAAAGGGGTAAATTTAAAGGTGGATTTAGAAAATGCGTAGGAAAAAGAAAAAAGAGTCAAGCGGTGCGCCAGCATGGATGGCTACCTTTTCGGATTTGATGACATTGTTACTTACATTTTTTATTTTACTTTATTCTATATCGAGTGTTGATCAAAATAAATTTGTTGATGTTGCAAATGGGTTAAGAGATATATTAACTAACAATAGTAATTCTGTTATAGAAATGATGGATACCGTTGAAGTTCCAGATGCAGCAGATGAAATTGAAGAAAATACAGAAGAAGAAGAAATGACAGAAGAGGAAATATTGCAAGATTTAAAACTTATCATTGATGATTATGTACAGAGAGAGGGACTAACAGAGAGTGTAGAAGTTAGTATTAGCAAGATAGGGGTTCAGATTGATATAAAAGATAAACTTTTCTTTGAAGAAGGGGAAGCTGATTTGAAAGATGAGGCTTTTGGAATTTTGGATAAAGTAAGTCAAAAAATAATTGAATTACCTAATAATATTATGGTAGAAGGTCATACTGATAATATTCCTATACATACCGTTGAGTTTGATAGTAACTGGGAGCTGTCGGCAGCAAGAGCTATAAATGTAATTAGATATTTTGCAGAAAAAAAAGGGGTGGATCCTGGTAGGATGATGGCAGTAGGATATGGAGAATATAATCCTAAAGTACCAAATACTTCAGATGAGAATAGACAGCTCAATAGAAGAGTTAATATAGTTGTTCAATACTTAGATAATGAAATAGAATAAAAAGGTAGGACTACAATGGAAGAAAATAATGAGAAAAAGAAAAGTAAAAATAAACTTATAATAATAATACTTATAATACTATTAGTAGCTGGTATAGGTGGTACATTTGCATTTTTTAAAGTAACAGGGAGAGAACTACCTTTTACTAAAGAAGAAGAACAAGTAGAGAATGTAGTGCCACTACAACAATTTGTCGTAAATTTGAAAACTAGTGGCTCAAAAAATAGTTATCTTAAGGCAACAGTAGTGTTGGGGTATATGCAAGAAGACACGAATTTAATAATAGATAACAATAAGGAAAAGATAAGAGATAGAATAATTGAAATACTGAGAACTAAGTCAAGGGCTGAATTCCAACAAGATGATGCTACTCTTATTTTGAAAGAGGATATCAAAAATAGCGTAAATGAATTACTAGGAGAGCCATTAATTACAGGTATATATTTTAGTGATTTTATGATTCAATAGAAGTAGTCATTAGAAATAGTGATAGGAAAGAGGATAGATAAATGGCACAAGAGTTTAATTTTATTAGTTCAATTTTTAAAACGATATTTGCACTAGTTATTGTACTTTTAATCATTTATAGCATATCAAAATTTGGTAGTAAGTATACTAATAAATCTACTAGAAAAAATTTAAAGATTTTAGATAGACTTCCACTTTCCAATAAGAGTAGTGTATGTGTAGTTAAAGTAGGGGAAGAGGTTTTATTGCTTGGAGTTACTGAGAATAATATTAATGTATTAGATAAACTTTCCGAAGATTTTGCAGATAGTTATTCGGTAGATGAAATAGCTAATGGACTAAATTTCAATAAATCAAATAGCAGTGGAGCACTAGAGGAACTTATTAATAAGGGACTAGCTAAATTCAGGAAGGATAAGTAATAATATGAAAAAAAAGATTACCATCTTCAGCTTAGTGTTATTTTCACTAATTACATTTTTAAATATAACAGCTTTTGCTGAACCAATTCCGATTCCTAATATAGGTATTGATATAGGACAATCTTCATCACCCGGTGAAACAATGGATAGTATAAATCTACTGGTTATGCTTACAGTATTAACATTAGCTCCTTCAATATTGATATTAATGACTTCATTTACAAGAATAATTGTTGTATTTTCCTTTTTAAGAAGTGCACTTGGAACTCAACAAAGTCCTCCAAATCAAATTTTAATTGGACTTGCTTTGTTCCTAACATTCTTTATTATGGCACCAGTTTATAATGATGTTATGGCTAATGCGGTGAATCCTTATTTAGAAGAAACTATAACCCAAGAAGAGGCTATAGAAATTGGAGCGAGGCCAATAAAAGAATTTATGTTAAAACAGACTAGAGAAAAAGATTTAGCACTTTTTATTGAATTATCAAAGACAGAGATACCTGATGAAGCTATGGATATGGGGCTTGAAGTAATAGTGCCTGCTTTTGTGATTAGTGAACTAAAAACGGCATTTCAAATTGGATTTTTAATATTTATACCTTTTGTTGTTATAGATATGGTTGTAGCAAGTATTTTGATGTCGATGGGTATGTTTATGTTATCACCGGTTATGATTTCATTGCCTTTTAAAGTTCTTTTATTTGTAATGGTTGATGGATGGCATTTGATTGTCAAGTCCTTGGTTGAGAGCTTTATTTAGGAGGAAAATTATGAGTGAAACAATGGTATTAGATATTATGAAAGATGCGTTTTTTACTATTATCAAGATTGCAGGACCAATTTTAATAACGGCTCTATTGGTTGGCCTTATTATTAGTATCATCCAGGCAACTACACAAATACAAGAGCAGACTCTTACATTTGTACCTAAAATTTTATCAGTATTTTTAGCTCTTATTATTTTTGGTAATTATATGCTGAATACATTAATTAGTTTTTTTACTAGAACCATGGGAAATATATCAAATATATTACGGTAGGTGTCTATGATAGCTCTAAATTTTACTGCATTCATATTGATTTTAGTGCGAGTTACAAGTATGTTTGTAACTACGCCATTATTGAGTATAAAGGGGATTCCGAATACCTTTAAAATTATGTTTTGTATTGTACTTTCTTATATTATGTATTTTAGTGTTACAGCTACTAATGTGTTAATAGATGTAAGTACACCAATGCTTGTAGTTTTATTAATAAAAGAAGCTCTTGTAGGTCTTTTTATTGGAATGCTTGTAAATATTATTTTTATGTCTATTCAAATGGCCGGTCAATTTATCGATATGCAAGGGGGACTTGCGTCGGCTGCATTGCTAGAGCCTAATTCAAAAAATAACCTATCTATTTATGGAAGAATTTATTTTAATTTAGCTTTAGTTTTATATTTTATTTTTAATGGGCATCATTACCTTATTATTGGGTTAGAAAAAAGTTTTGAAATAATTAATATTTATGATTATAATGTTAATTTCCCGGGATTGATTGGTGCGGTGGATATAGTAAATCAAAGTTTTGTAATTGGAGTTCAAATTGCAGCTCCAATGATATTGGTTTTTGTAATATCTGATTTGATTTTAGGAATAATGTCAAGAACTGTTCCTTCTCTTAATGTATTGATATTAGGAATGCCATTAAAGGTTTTAGTAGGGATACTTACTTTTGCTGCAATAAGTCCAATTGTGATTAAACTAATTATAGGCGTATTAGATATTATTCCTGATAGTATGGAGAACATTATTAAATTTATGGCACAGTAAAACAGGGTGGGGTATTTGGAATATAATAATCTATTATTTTTAAATATAATAAGTTTAGTTATTGGAATTTCATTTTTCAATATTTTCTTATCTAAGGGTAGATTAAGGATAATTAATTTACAGGGAAGTGCGGTATTAGAAAGAAAGCTGGGCATCAATTTAGTATTTATGGCTGATGATAAAACAGAAGACCCGACACCTAAAAAACTTGAAGATGCTAGAAAAAAAGGACAGATTGCTAAGTCCCAAGATTTGAATTCTGCTCTGCAATTGTTTATATTTACATTGGTTGCTTCTTCGTTAGGAAATAATATCTATAATCAAATATATTCATTTTTGAAATCTGGATTTCGAGTAGATTACAATATGAGCTTTTCTCAGAACAATGTAAATGTATTTTTAAGGAGCAATATAGTTAGTTTTTTAAAGATGATATTACCGGTATTTGGTATTTTGTTCCTAGCTGCTTTAGTTATTAATTTAAGTCAAACAAAGTTTAATTATTCGTTACATCCAATAAAACCTGATTTTAAGAAGCTTAATCCTATTGAGGGATTTAAGAAAATTTTTTCGAAGAAAACACTTTTCGGATTGGCTAAAAACTTGGGTAAATTGGCTCTTATTACTTATATATCTTATAGTTTTATAAAGGATAATATTTCCGAGATTCAAGGGATAGCTCTTACATCAGTTTATAATTTTTATACATATTTAAGTGAACTTTTAGGCGGATTTATCTCTAAAGTTGCTACTATTTTAGTTATTATCGGAATTATAGATTTTGTTTATCAAAAGTATGATTTTAAGAAAAGTTTAAAAATGACAAAGCATGAAGTGAAAGAAGAGTATAAAGAAGTAGAAGGTGACCCTATAATTAAGTCACAAAGAAAGCAAAAACAGAAGCAACTCGCTATGAATAGGATGATGAATGATGTTGAAAAGTCAGATGTTGTTGTTGTCAATCCAACTCATATATCTGTTGCAATTAGGTATAATGAAGAAGAAGAAAGTGCACCTAGAATTTTGGCAAAAGGTGCAGATAATATAGCTTTTAAAATTAGAACTTTAGCAAAAGAAAATGATATTCCTATAGTTGAAAATAAACCTCTCGCGAGGATATTATATAAGAAAGTAAAAGTAGGTCAGGAAGTTCCAGTCGAATATTATGGGGCGCTTGCTGAAATATTAGCATTCGTTTATAAATTAGAGCAGAAGAAAAAAAGTTTTACTAAGTCTAGGAAAAGGATGTAGGTGAATTATTTGGAAAAAAGAACTAAGCCAAAAAGGATTATTAATAATATGGATACCATAGCAGCCTTTGGCGTAATGGGAATTATTGCGATTATAATATTACCAATTAACCCCGCAGTTCTAGATATATTATTAGTGTTCAATATTACCTTTGCACTTATAATTTTTATATTAAGCATGTTCACAACTAGTATTTTAGAATTTTCAGTATTTCCAACCTTATTGCTAATAACTACATTGTTTAGATTATCCCTTAATATTTCATCTACAAGATTAATATTGAGTGATGGAGATGCAGGTTCGGTAATACAAGCCTTTGGTACTTTTGTAACTGGTGGTAATTATATAGTTGGTGCAGTTATTTTCATTATAATAGTAGTTATACAGTTTATAGTTATAACAAGTGGTGCTAGTAGAGTTGCAGAGGTTGGAGCAAGATTTACTCTTGATGCTATGCCTGGAAAGCAAATGAGTATAGATGCTGATTTAAATGCAGGAGTAATTAATGATGCTCAGGCGAAAAAAAGAAGAGAAGACCTTCAAAAGGAAACGGATTTTTATGGCGCAATGGATGGTGCCAGTAAATTTGTTAAGGGAGATGCTATAGCGGGTATAGTAATTGTAATAATTAACTTTATTGGAGGTATAGCAATATTCTCGTTGCAGAAGGGCTATAGTATAGGGGAAGCTCTTGAGCTATTTGGTATATTAACAATTGGGGACGGTCTTGTAGGGCAAATACCAGCTTTGTTAATTTCCACAGCAACTGGTATATTGTTAACACGTTCAAATTCTAATACTAATTTTGGTACGGAACTAAGCAAACAACTTTTTGCTATGTGGAAAGTAATTTCTATAGTTTCAGCCATATTATTTATAATAGGTACAGTGCCTGCTTTTCCTACTCCACCATTTTATATTATGGCAATAGTAATGGCTGGTATAGCTTTCTTATTGTATCAAGATGAAAAAAATAAAATCATTGAAGAAGTGCAAGAACCTCAAGCTGAACAAATAGATGAAGTGCCTTCTGAGGTAAGAGTAGAGCAATTTGAATCTCTAGAAATAGAAATATCTTATGATTTAATACCTCTAGTAGATAAAGATTCAGGAGGGGACTTAGTTCAAAGAATTTCTTCTATGAGAAAGCAGATTGCAAATGAATTAGGATTAGTAATAAGGCCAATTAGAATTAGAGATAATTTGATGCTTTCACATAATGAATATTCAATTAAAATAAGAGGAATTGAAGTAGCTAAAGGGACTATTATTCATAACAACCTTTTGGTAATGGACCCAGGTAGCGATAGTATAGATATGAAGGGAATAGAAACTATTGAGCCTTCCTTTGGACTTCCTGCTTTATGGATTGAGGAAAAACAAAAGGATATTGCAGAAATGAAGGGTTATACTGTTGTTGATCCTGTAACAGTTTTAATAACACATCTTAAAGAAGTTATTAAATTGCACAGTTATGAACTTATTACGAGGCAAGATGTTAAAGATCTTGTGGAGAATGTGAAAGAAGAGAATGGTGCAGTTGTAGAAGAATTGATTCCTGAATTACTTAGTTTAGGTGAAGTTCAGAAGATTCTACAAAATCTGCTTAGAGAAAAAGTATCCATAAGAGATATGGTTACAATTCTTGAAACATTGGCTGATTATGCGGTAAATACAAAGGATATTGAGTTATTAACTGAATATGTAAGATATAAATTAGGTAGAAGCATTGTAATGGAGTATTTGGATGGGGATAAAAAGTTAAATGTTATTACTATTCAACCTCAATTAGAGAAGTTATTAGGGGATAATATTCAGAAATCTATTCAAGGGTCTTTCCCGGCAATAGATCCAAATATTAATACAAAAATACTTCAAAAGATTCACAGCAATATTGAAGTTTTAGCAATGCAAGGAAAGGAAGCGGTGGTTTTAGCTTCTCCAAAAGTTAGGCCAGCCTTTAAGAAAATGATTGAAATGGCTTTCCCTAGTGTACCAGTTATTTCGTTAAATGAAATACCT
>DAOUPR010000101.1 GCA_030626065.1 Clostridium sp.
AAACCTCCAATAGTGGAAGCACAAAATTTACAACCCATTTTACATCCAACTTGTGTTGAAACACATATAGAATACCCATACTTATACTTCATCACTACAGTTTCAATATACCTACCATCATATAATTCCAATAAAAATTTAGAAGTCCCATCTTTGGATTTTTGAACTTTAATAATTTTAGGCATTTGGATATCCAAATTTTCTTTTAAAAACTTCCGTAAATCTTTTGGTATATTATTCATTTCTTCAAAATCAGTTTTACCTGATTTATATACCCAATCAAAAATTTGCTTTGCTCTAAATTTTTGATAATTGTTTTTCTGTAACCATTCTTTAAACTCTTCTATATTATAATCAAGAAAATTAGTCATAAATATTACATCCTTCTTTTTAACTTAGCTATATAAAACCCATCCATATATTTGTTGGGTAAAATTGTTAAACTCCCAATCTCATCATATATTAAATTGGAAAGATTTCCAACAAAAATCTTTTCTATGGCATAGTTTTTATTATTTTTTAAAAACCATTGAATATTTCTTTCATTTTCATCTTTATTTAAAGTACAAGTAGAATAAATTAAATACCCTCCAACTTTTACATATTGTGCTGCATTTACGATAATTTTTCTTTGAGTCGCAATCAAACTATCTAGGTTTTTCCCAATGTTTATATATTTGATTTCTGGTTTTTTACGAATGATACCAATTCCTGAACATGGTACATCTACAAGTACTCTATCTCCGCTATCAATTAAATCATCATTAAGTATTTCTGCATTCATCACTTGCACATCAACATTAGATATTCCAAGTCTATTTAGATTATCATTAATCAATTTAATTTTATGTTCATGTATATCAAAAGCTTTAACCACTCCAGTGTTATTTAGAAGTTCTGATATATGAGTGGTTTTCCCTCCAGGAGCACTACACAAATCAAATACAGAAATATTGTCTCTAACATCAGAAATTAATCCAACTAGCATTGCACTCTCATCTTGCACTGTGATTTTCCCATCAACAAATGCTGAATTATTTTCAATGCTACCACCTTTTTCTATATGTATAGCTTCAGGACAAACAAATCCTTCTTCAATTTTATATCCATCCTTCTCTAGGATATTAAAAACGTCATCATACTCACATTTTAAACAATTTACTCTAACAGTAACATTTGGTACTTCGTTTAATCCTACCATAATCTCTTTTGCTCTATCAATACCATATTGTTGTTTAAATAATTTCACAAAGGGCATAGGAAAAGAATACTTAAAACATAATTCATCCATCTTACTTCTAAAGCTTACTCTAGATTCTTTTTCTCTCAAATACGATCTCAAAATTCCATTTACTAGTTTAGAAAGAGATCTTTTATTTTTGGAAAGTTGTACTCCTTCGTTTACCACTGCAAAAGAAGGTATTTTATCTAAATATTTCAATTGATATATTGACATCCTTAAAACATTTGCAATAAATGGTTCTTTTTTATCTAAATCTTTTATTCCTTTTTTTAAAAAGCTATCTAATATTCTATCAATTGTATTTTTATATTTTACTGTTCCATAAACTATTTGCGTTATTAAAGCTTTGTCTTTTATGTTAATATTTGCCTCTTTCAAAACCTTATTCAAATAAATATTAGAATAAGCTCCTTCATTAAATATTTTAGTTAGAATATCTGTTGCATAGTACCTAGCATTTTTCATTTTCACCATCCTTAATCTCTACTTCTGCTTAATAAAACTAATCTTAAAAGTTGTAAAATCGAAGTTATGGCTGCTGCAACATATGTTAACGCCGCTGCATTCAAAACAGACTTTGCTCCCTTTACTTCATCTCCATACAATATCCCTTTTTGCGAAAGAACTCTTAAAGCTCTGCTTGATGCATTAAATTCTACGGGAAGAGTTACAATTTGAAATAATACTACTGCTGAAAAAAGAAGAATCCCTACGTTTATAAGCCCCGAACTACTAAATATAAGTCCTATCATAATAATAATCCATGATGCTCTAGAACTAAAATTAACACCCGGAGCAATAGCACCTCTTATTTTTAAAGGTACATAATTATTCTTATGTTGTATTGCGTGACCAGTTTCATGTGCTGCTACACCTATCGCTGCGATAGACGTACTATTATAAACAGAATCCGACAATCTCATAATTCTCCTAACTGGGTCATAATGATCTGTAAGAGAACCTCTTACGTGTTGAACTTCTATATCAAATAAGCCTTCGCTATCTAATAAATTCCTTGCAACTTGAGCTCCTGTTAATCCGTTAATACTTCTGACTTTAGAATATTTTTTAAAAGTTGATTTGACCTTCATCTGAGCCCAACCCGATAAAATTATTGCAGGTATCAAAATAATCATTGTGTAATCATAAAAAAACATAAACTCACTCCTTTATTTTAAAACTTTCCCTTTTTCTACTGAATTACCCTTTAAATAATCCTTTACTTCAAGAGCTTTTTTACCTGGGAATTGAATTCGTTTGATTAATAAACTTCCATTGCCACAAGATACTTCTATCCCATTTTCACTTACATTTATTATTGTACCTGGTAACTCATTACAATCTTTTTCTAATACTTCTGCTTTAAAAATTTTCATTGATTTCTCATCTAAACTGGTATGAGTCACAGGCCATGGATTTAATCCTCTGATTAAATTATTAATATCCTCAGCTTTTTCACTCCAATTAATTTTCGCCAATTCTTTATTAAGCATCGGTGCATAACAACTCTTAGAATCATCTTGTTTAGTTGGAATTATCTTGTTATCACGTACGCCTTCAATAGTTGTCACAAGAAGATCTGCTCCTTCTTCTTTTAAAATATCATGCAATTCTCCCGCAGTCATATCATCACTAATTGCAACTTCTTGTTTTAGAAGCATATCTCCTGTATCTAATCCTACATCCATCAACATAGAAGTATTTCCACTAGTTTTCTCTCCATTTATTATTGCCCAATTAAGCGGTGCAGCACCTCTATATTTAGGTAATAGTGAAGCATGCAGATTGATGCAAGCGTACTTAGGTATATCTAAAACTTCTTTTGGAAGTATTTGACCATAAGCCACTACAATAATAAAATCAGGTTGAATTTTATTTAATTCATCTATAAATTCAGTTTCTTTTCTTAATTTTACTGGTTGATACACTTTTATATTATTTTCTATTGCAACTTCCTTTACTGGAGATATTGCTAATTTTTTCCCTCTGCCTTTAGGTCTATCGGGTTGAGTGAAAACAGCTTTAACATCAAATTCATTTATTAATTTCTTTAATGAAGGCACCGCAAACTCTGGTGTACCCATAAAAACGATATTCATCAAATCACCTCTTTACTCATTTATGTTATTATTAACAATTTTATCAATAAATAATACTCCATTTAAATGATCCGTTTCATGACATATAGCCCTAGCTAAATATCCGTCTGCATCTAGGGTAAATTCTTCTCCGTTTTCATTTAGCGCTTTTACTGTAAGACTAAAAGGTCTATCAACATCTCCTTGTTCATCAGGGATACTTAAACATCCTTCGGTATCTATTTGACTTCCTTCTTCATTTGTAATTTCTGGATTAATCAATACTAAAGGACCTTCCCCTATATCTATTACAGCCAATCTTTTTAAAATTCCTACTTGTGGCCCTGCGAGTCCCACTCCATTTGCAGCATACATAGTTTCAAACATATCTTCAATAAGCATTTTAATTTTATCATTTATTTCTTTTACAATTTTACTTTTTTTCCTTAAAACCTCATCACCATTTTTTCTAATATTCCTTAAAGCCATTACTTTTCCTCCTCTATAATAAATTGCTAGGATTCACATCAATACTAATCCTGATTTTATTGCCTAATTTTTTTGAATTTTTATATATTATATCTTTTATTTCATTAGCTATTTTTAAAGTGAATTTGCCTTTAATAATTATCTGCCATCTAAATAAATTTTTAATTTTATTAAGCGAACAGGGTGATGGTCCTAATATAACTATTTTATCATTATTTAAATACTTTTGCTTCAAAATATTACTAATGAAATGTATATTTTTTATTAATACTTCCTCTTCTTTACTGCTTAAATTTACTAATATTAATTTTGAAAAGGGTGGGTAATATAAATTTTTTCTCATTTCTATTTCTCTGTTATAAAAGTCAATATAATTATTTTCTATAGCCATCTGAATTGCATAATTTTCTGGATTATATGTTTGAATAACTACTCTCCCTTGTTTATTTCCTCTTCCTGCTCTACCACTCACCTGAGTTATAAGTTGGAAAGTTCTTTCTTCAGATCTATAATCGGGTATGTTTAATGAAATATCAGCTGCTAAAATCCCTACCACTGTGAGATTATCAAAATCTAACCCCTTTGCTATCATTTGAGTTCCTATTAAAATATCCGCTTCTCTGTTTTTAAATTTTAGGTACAGGTCTTCATAGGAATTTTTCCCTCTAGTAGTATCAAAATCCATTCTAATAGTTCTTGCTTCCGGAAAAATTTTATTCATTATTTTTTCAACTTTTTCTGTACCAGTACCAAAGTATTTCACGTATTTGCTTCCACATTTGGGACACTTCTTGACAGGTGCATATTTTTTGCCGCAATAATGACAATTTAACTTACCTGTATTATGATGATACGTAAGCGAAATATCACAATTATCACACTTAAAAACATATCCACACTCTCTACAAGAAACAAAAGTAGAAAATCCTCTCCGATTTAAAAATAAAAGTACCTGTTCATTATTTTCAAAAGCAAGCTTCATATCTTCATAAAGTTCTCTACTAAGTATAGACTTATTGTCCATTTTTAGTTCTTCTCTCATATCCACTACACGTATTTCTGGCATAGATATATTTTTCACTCTTTTTTTCAATTCATATAGTTTATATTTCCCTATTAAGCTTTTATAATATGTCTCAATAGACGGTGTTGCGGAACCTAATACAAGCTTACAATTTGTTAGCTCAGTATAAATTTCAGCAATTTCTCTAACATCATATTTAGGGTTACTATCTGATTTATAACTAGTTTCATGCTCTTCATCAATAATTATTAGTCCCAAGTCTTTAAAAGGAAGAAATAATGCAGACCTTGCTCCTACAGCAACCTTTACTTCTCCATTTTTAACTCGCATCCATTCATCAAACCGTTGACCTTCTGATAATTTAGAATGAAATACAGTTATATCCTTTCCAAACCTTCCTTTAAATCGTTCTACCATTTGAGGAGTTAAACTTATTTCTGGGACTAGAATAATAGAATCCTTATTCTCTTTAAGCATAATTTCTACTAAATTTAAATATATCTCTGTTTTACCACTACCGGTAACCCCATGAACTAACGACATCTTATTATCACTATTTATAATACCATTAATTATTTCAGTTTGATTTATATTTAAACTTACTTTCTTATATTCACTATATTCTTTATTATTATATCTATTATTTATAAATGTTTGTAATCCTAAATATCCATACTTTATTAAAGTATTTATAGAAGATGTAGAAAAATGAAAAAGATTTTTTAGAGAATTTCTATTATATTTCCCTTGATTCTTTTCTACTATATTATAAATTTCAATATAAGGTTCTTTGTTAAACTTACCTTCTAATGGTTTTAATGCAAATACTTTGTTTTCTATTTTATGGGTTCTGTTTTTTAATAATCCTCTTGGTATCAATACTTTTACACAATCCAAATAAGTACAAAGATATTTTGCCTTCATTATTTTTATTAATCTAATATTTTGCATATTCAAAAGAGGTTGTTCCTCTTTAATATCTATTATTTCTTTTATATTTTTCACATTAAATTGTGGTTTGGGATTGTACTCTAACACAAAAGCATCGATTGACTTATTATAAATACCAAAAGGAACAAGTATTCTTTGCCCAAGTTTTATTTTATCTAGCAAAGTATCTTTTACTTTATATGTAAATAATTGGTCTGTTTGAACTGATTCATTGTTTACAACTACATTAATATATTTTTCCAATGAAAACACCCTTTTCTCACTATATATAAGAAAAAAGCGCATTTGCGCTTTTATTTACTCATTATTAGGTCAAATAGATTGCTTGCTACTTTTCTTTTTTCCATAACCTCAAGGTCTATTTTTTTGCCATCTTTAGACAGAATTGTTACTTTATTTAAATCAGATTTAAAACCTGTTTTATCAGATTTAATATCGTTAGCGACAATAAAATCTAAGTTTTTATTAATAAGTTTCTTTTCAGCATTTACAATTAAATCATTACTTTCGGCTGCAAAACCAACTAATATTTGATTTTTTTTATTCTCACCAAGTAATTTTAAAATATCATTATCTTTAATTAATTTAACAATAAGCTCTTTGCTAGTTTTTTTTATTTTTTCATCTGAATATTTAAATGTTTTGTAATCAGAAACAGCTGCTGCCATTATAGTCATATCAGAATTTTCAAAATTATTCATAACTGCTTCCTTCATTTCTTTATTTGTACAAACATCTATTACATTAATACCAAAAGGCCGTTTAAGTGAAGAAGCCCCTGAAACAAGTGTAACATTTGCGCCTCTATTCCTAGCTTCTATAGCTATTTCATAGCCCATTTTACCTGAAGATTTATTAGTTATATATCTTACAGGATCAATAGGTGCATTGGTTGGCCCCGCTGTAACAAGAACTGTTTTACCTACTAAGTCTTTCTTTGCATATAATTCTTTTAGTACATAATCAGCTATCACATCAGTTAGCGCCAATTTACCAGTACCTACATCACCACAAGCTAATCTGCCCTCATCTGGCTCAATAAACCCATATCCATAATTCTTTAATTTATCAATGTTATCTTTTACTATTAAGTTAGTCATCATATTAGTATTAGCTGCTGGGGCAAAAATTACAGGTGCTTTAGTTGCCATAATCGTAGTTGTTAACATATCATCTGCTATTCCATTTGCTATCTTACCTAGTATATTAACTGTTGCAGGACAAACTAAAAACAAATCCGCTTTCTTCGCTAATGAAATATGCTCTATTTCCCAATGTTTAGGTTCATCAAACATATCAGTTACTACTAAATTTTGACTTAATGATTGAAATGACAGTGGTGAAACAAACTGAGTAGCATTATTTGTCAGTATTACATAAACATCAACGTTTTTCTTCTTTAGTTTACTTATTACATCCAATGTTTTATATACTGCAATACCACCGCTTACTCCAATAACGACTGTTTTATTTTTCATAATCTTCTTTCCCTGTAAATGTTGATTCATAAAAAACTCTTCCTTCATTAACTTCATTTACAGCTATTGATAATGGTTTTTTTACTGACTCTGTTTCTAGAAGAGATTCATCCCCTCCAATTATTTGTCTTGCTCGTTTTGACGTAACTGTTACAAGAGTATATCTGTTTTCTGCTTTTTTTAAAAGTTCTACTACTGATGGGTTAATCATAGAGTTGTTCATGTAACAACCCCTCCTTTGATAATATATTATGTTTCATTCTTTCAACACTACATTTTTCAGCAATCATTATGCTATGTATTTTTTCAGCTGCTGCAACAACTTCATCATTTATTACAGCATAATTATATTTTGAAACAAAATTAATCTCTTTATAAGCAGATTTAAATCTTTTCATCAGAGATTCTTCTGTTTCACTTCCTCTTCCTATGATTCTTCTTTTTAATTCTTCCATTGAAGGGGGCAGAATAAAAATAAAAACTCCTTCTGGATAAGTTTCTTTAACTCGAAGTGCTCCTTGTATGTCAATTTCTAGAATAACATCTTTCCCTTGTTCTAATTTACTAATAACATTACTTTTAGGAGTCCCATAATAGTTATCATAAACTTCTGCATATTCAAGAAATTCGCCCTTATGTATCTTTTCAATGAAATCCTCTTTCTTTGTGAAAAAGTAATTTTCCCCTTCTTTTTCTCCATTTCTAGGCTTTCTTGTAGTAGCCGAAACAGATATCCAAAAATCATCATTCCCTTTTACTAACTCTCTACATATCGTACCTTTTCCAGCTCCTGAAGGACCTGATATAACAAGCAACAAACCCTTTTTGCTTTCATTATTTAGCATTATACATCATCCTCACTCATAGGACCTTCTTCTTTATTTGAAAGTCTATGTGCTACAGTTTCAGGCTGTACTGCTGAAAGAATCACATGGTCTGAATCTGTAATAATTACCGCTCTTGTTCTCCTACCATAAGTTGCATCAATCAACATCCCTCTTTCTCTTGCTTCTTGAATTATTCTTTTAATTGGAGCAGATTCTGGACTTACAATTGCAATTAATCTATTTGCAGATACAATATTACCGAAACCAATGTTAATTAGTTTTATACCCATTTCTTTCCCCCTCAATTATTCAATGTTTTGAACTTGTTCTCTTATTTTTTCTATTAAATTTTTAATATCTATAACACAATTAACAGTTTCTAAATCAGTAGATTTTGAAGCAATTGTATTGGCTTCTCTATTCATTTCTTGAATGATAAAATCTAGTTTTCGACCAATTGGTTCATCTAATTTAAAAGTTTCCTTTATTTGCGCTAAATGAGATCTTAATCTGACAATTTCTTCATCAATTGAAGCCTTATCAGCAAAGATAGCGACTTCATTTGCAATTCTTGTTTCATCAATATCTTCTCTTTGAACCAATTCATCTATTCTTTTTTCAAGTTTATTTTTGTATTCTATTACTACTAAAGGGGCTTTAGTTTCTATAGTATACAACAATTTAGAAATTGTATCAACTTTTAGAATAATATCCTCTACTAATTTTTCTCCCTCTTCAGTTCTCATTTTAACTATACCTTCAAGTGCTATTTCAACAAGTCCCTTGAGTCCAGTCCAGATTTCTTCTATATCATCTTCTTTTTTTTCTAACGATATTATATCCGGATATCTAGCTAACAAAGAAATTGAAATATCATCCCTTACATCATATCTATCTTTAATAGATTTTAAACAATCAAAATAATTATCTGCTAAATCTTTATTAAAGGTCAATTCTAAATCTTCTGTATTCAATTTATTATAAGACAGAAAAACGTCTACTTTTCCTCTTTTTAATTTAGACTTAATCAAATTTCTAATCCTAGTCTCTAATTGAGTATAGTTTCTAGGTAGTTTAACATTAACGTCTAAATATCTATGGTTCACACTTTTTATCTCAACTGTATAACTTTTAGAACAAATATCTTCAGATTCTGCTCTACCAAAACCAGTCATGCTTTTTGACATCAAATCATCCTTTCTAATATGAATATATCCATATCTTATAATCATAACATATTTTATTTAATATTTAAACATAAGCTTTTTAAAAAGATGATTTTTCTGTTACAGCACCAACTAGCTATTCATTAAAAAAATAAAGCAAGACATAATGTCTCGCTCATTTTATTAAATTCTATTTATACCTTATATATTATTATTCTCTTCCTGTAAGAAATAATTTAATCATAAATAGTAATGCTAATATATACATTACTATAGAAATTTTTGTTTTATCTTCTTTTTCTTTAGTAAATAAATTATTTATAGTGTTTAAAACTACATAAGATAGAATACCTAAAGTTAAACCATCACCAATACTAT
>DAOUPR010000281.1 GCA_030626065.1 Clostridium sp.
CAGGACTTCCTCATGCAGAGCTTGCTGCGCAAATTGCAAGACAAGCAAAAGTTTTGAAATCTGATTCAAAATTCGTTGTTGTTTTTGCTGCAATGGGTATTACTTTTGAAGAAGCTCAATACTTTGTTGAAGATTTTACAAAAACAGGTGCTATAGATAGAACAGTTCTATTTATGAACTTAGCAAATGACCCAGCTGTTGAACGTATAGCTACACCTAGAATGGCTCTTACTACTGCTGAATATCTTGCTTATGAAAGAGGAATGCACGTACTTGTAATTATGACTGATATTACAAACTACTGTGAAGCTCTTCGTGAAGTATCAGCTGCTAGAAAAGAAGTTCCAGGTAGAAGAGGATATCCAGGATATCTATATACTGACCTTTCTACATTATATGAAAGAGCTGGAAGAATTAAAGGTAAAGAAGGTTCTATTACACAAATACCTATATTAACAATGCCAGAAGATGATAAAACTCACCCTATTCCTGACCTTACAGGATATATTACAGAGGGACAAATAATTCTTTCAAGGGAATTATACAAAAAAGGTATAATGCCTCCAATAGATGTTTTACCATCACTTTCTAGACTTAAAGATAAAGGTATTGGTAAAGAAAAAACAAGAGAAGATCATGCAGATACTATGAACCAATTATTTGCAGCTTATGCTCAAGGTAAGCAAGCAAAAGAATTGGCGGTAATTTTAGGTGAGTCAGCACTTTCAGATGCAGATAAAGCTTTTGCTAAATTTGCTGAAGCTTTTGAAAAACAATATGTAGCACAAGGTTTCGGTACTAATAGAGGTATTGAGGAAACTCTTGCTTTAGGTTGGAAGCTTCTTAAAATACTTCCAAGAACAGAGCTTAAGAGAATTAGAGATGAGTATCTTGAAAAGTACTTAGATGAAAAAGAAGGTGAGTAAAAATGGCAAGGTTGAACGTAAACCCAACCAGAATGGAACTCACAAAGCTTAAGAAAAGATTGACTACTGCAACAAGAGGACATAAGTTACTTAAAGACAAGCAAGATGAACTTATGAGAAGATTTATTGAGCTTATTAAGTATAATAATAAGCTTAGGAAAGAAGTAGAAGAAATGCTTTCGTATTCGTTCAACGATTTTGTTATGGCTAGAGCTTTAATGTCTTCTGAATTATTAGAAGAGGCTATTAGTTATCCTAAAGAGCATATAACAGTTGATGTAACTACTAAAAATGTTATGAGTGTTAATGTTCCAAAGATGGAGTTTAAGAGAAAACTTGAAGATGATGAAGGGAGTATTTATCCATATGGATTTGCCACTACTTCAGCAGAATTAGATGGTTCTCTAGAAAAGCTTTATAGTATATTGCCAAATCTACTTGAACTTGCAGAAGTTGAAAAGTCTTGCCAGCTTATGGCGGATGAAATAGAAAAAACAAGAAGAAGAGTTAACGCTCTTGAGTATATGACTATTCCACAACTTCAAGAAACAATCAAGTATATACAGATGAAACTTGATGAAAATGAAAGAGGAGCTCTTACTAGACTTATGAAGGTTAAGAGTATGATGGAAGAAGCAGAAGCACAGAAAAGCTAGTTAAAAAACTACATTGCAGATTTTTGCGGTGTAGTTTTTTTCTTTTGGTAAATATACAATTTAAAGAAATGCACTTTTAAAAGAAAATGCACAATGCACAATGCACAATGCACAATTGTGGAGGAAATTTTTTAGCGGAGCTAAAAAATTTCTTTAATTTATAAAAGATTGAAAGATTAAAAGATTAGAACATTAAAACATCGAAACATTAAAAGATTACGTTATGTTTTAGAATATTGTTGATTTTTATATGTTTGTTTAAAAAATAACGATTTGTTCAAATAGTAATGTGCAATTAGCAATTAGCAATTAGCAATTAAGGAGGATTTTGCTACGCAAAATCTTTGAATTAATTTAATAATTAAAGATTTTCTGACCAACGGGAAGAAAATCATCCTTAATTGTGCATTGTGCATTGTGAATTGTGCATTATGTTTTAAATATTATGCTATAATATAATTAGTAAATAATGATTTGGAGATGATTTTTTGGCGGTTAAGGAAATTGTGACAGTTGAAAATCCTGTTTTGAGGAGAAAAAGTAGAAGGATTACTCAAATAAATGATGAAGTGAAAAACTTGATTAAGGATTTAAAGGATACCTTGTATGCAGGAGATGGAGTGGGACTTGCTGCACCTCAAATTGGCGTACTTAAAAGAGTTTTTATTGTTGATTTAAGAGAAGGCGATGGAGCTACTGTTATTATAAATCCTAAAATTACTAAGAAAATAGGAAAACACGATGATGTGGAAGGATGTCTTAGTTATCCTGGATATGAGGGAACTGTAACACGACCTAGGAAGATAGTAATTGTAGGGCAGAATGAAAAAGGTAATTTAATGAAATATGAAGTATCTGGGCTATTGGCGAGAGCCTTTTGCCATGAAACAGATCACCTTGATGGGATAATGTATATGGATAAGGCTAAGAAGGTGTATAAAGTAGAAGAGTAAAGACAATGAACAATGCACAATCGTGGATGAAATTTTTTTAGCGAAGCTAAAAAATTTATACAATTTATAAAAGATTAATATGATTGGCGGTCTTGGGAGAAATTCTGAGATGGCCTTTTATTTAGGAAAGTAAAGTAGTAAAATTAAAATGAATAACTATAGTGAAATGCTTATAATTGTTAGAAAAACAACTAATAAAGAAGAAAGAGGTATTATAAGGAGTGAAAAATATTATTGTCCAAATTGTTTTGAAAAATTACAAGAGGTATCTGGTTGTGGTTCTGTAAGTTATTTTTGTAATAAGTGTAAAAAACTAATTTCAAGAACATCGATGTTGAAAGAAAATGAATTAGAAAAAAATAAGAATAAAAATAGTGAGAGTCAAGATTAATAAATATAGAAATCAAAGAATACCTTCTGTCATTTGAATGATGGAAGGTATTTTTATTTGTATTGAAATAACTTTATATTGAAACGATTATATATTTTTAATATAAATATAAATCTGTTTAATATTTAATGATTATGGAAATTGGGTTATTCCATTTAATTAGAAAATTTACAAGAATATTTTAATTCTCAGATTTTATTTACTTACACGACTGAGTTATTCTATAATATTTCATCAGTATTGTTAAATAAAACATTGTAAATTGTTGTGTTAAAATATTTGTCGTTTTTTTTTTTTTTTTTGAATGTTTTTTCGACACAAACATATAGAATATTATGGTAATATAAAAAAGACAGATAAATGCACATTTATTTTAATAAAGTATAAAAATAAAACACTAATTTGAAATGTTTTATATGTGGTAATATTACTGTGAATTGATATTAAGTAGTTTGTATATAAAAAAACTTAAAAAAATCGGTTGTTCATAAAAGTTAGCAATGATTATTGAAAAGTATGAAATGGTTGGTTTAGAAAGGTGTTTAAAAAATGAAAAAAGTGTATATATTTTTTGGTATTTTAATATTATCATTATTTTTTACAGGCTGTAAACAAAACATTAAGTATGAATATTATCAAGATGTGGCACAAGTAGTAGAAGCTATTGATTCTAATAAAAGCTCTTTTGATTATGAAAATTTTGTGGATATTGAAATGAAAAAAAGCCAGTTAATATTTAATCATACAACTGAAGAAGAG
>DAOUPR010000007.1 GCA_030626065.1 Clostridium sp.
AGGTGAGATTTCTTTAGCGCATAATGGAGTCTTGTTTTTAGATGAAATTGCAGAGTTTAATAAAAGGACTTTAGATGCTTTAAGGCAACCCATGGAAGATGGAATAGTGACAATTTCTCGGGTAAAATATACAAATACATATCCTGCTAATTTTATGCTTATTGCTGCTATGAATCCATGTCCTTGTGGGTACTATGGTACGGATAAATGTCATTGTACAGACTATGAAGTGTTGAAATATAGACAGAAAATATCTGGCCCAATATTAGATAGAATAGATATCCAAAAAACAATTCAACCAGTAGAATTTATGAAATTATCTAATAATTATAGTGGAATATCTTCTAAAGAATTAAAGGAAAGAGTAGGGAAAGCAAGAAAAATACAAGTAAAGAGATTTAAGAATTTCAGTAGGGTAAATTGTAATGCTGAGATGACACCAGCTATGATAAAAGAATTTTGTATTTTAGAAGAAGAAAGTATGAAATTGCTTAGACTAGCTTTTGAAAGATTTAGTTTCAGTGCTAGAACTTATCATAAATTTTTGAAAGTCGCAAGAACCTTAGCAGATATGGATGAAGAAGAGCAAATAAGAAAAAAACATATTGCAAAGGCATTGCTCTGTAGAGATTTAGAAAAAGAGCAAGCTAAAATGGTTACGGTATAGAATTAGAGGGTGAGTATGAATAAGGAAGAGGTGTTATTTTGGATTTGGCTTAGCAAAATAAAAGGTGTCGGACCAATTTTAAGTAGAAAGTTATTAGAAATTTTCAAAAAACCTTCCAATGTATATAGTGCTGAAAAAGATGAACTACTTAGAGTTCAAGGAATAGGAAAAGAAACTGCACGAAAAATTTATGAAGGAAAGGATTTAGCTTATGCAGAAAGTATTTTAGAGGATTGTGTTAAAAAGAATATTAAAATTCTAACTTTAGAAGATACTCTTTATCCAACGGAAGTAAAAGAAATAAATGAAACTTCTATTGTATTATATTATCGGGGAAATCTAATATCTAAAAGTATAGGAATTGGCATTGTAGGATCAAGAAGATGCACACCTTATGGTAAAAGAATAGCAGTAGAAACAGCTCAATTTCTAGCTCAAAACAACATTCCTATTATTAGCGGAATGGCGAAAGGTATAGATTCTTACTCACATACAGCTTGTCTTAAAGAGGGTGGTTATACAATCGCTGTTTTAGGAAATGGTGTTGATATATGTTATCCAAAAGAACATATAGATTTGATGGAAAAAATCATAGACAATGGAGCAGTTATTTCAGAGTATTCACCAGGCACTAAGCCAGATTCATTAAGATTTCCTAAAAGAAACAGGATAATAAGTGCTTTTAGCAAAAAACTCTTAGTAGTAGAAGCAAGTGAAAAGAGCGGAGCTCTCATAACAGCTTCTTATAGCAAAAAATACAAAAGAGAAATATACGCTGTTCCAAATAATATTTATAGTATTCAAAGTAAAGGAACTAACGAGGTTATCTATAATGGAGCAAATTTATTTTTGGATAAAAAAGATTTAATAATAGGGATGGAAGAGTATAGTTTTGAAACCAACCAAACATATTCTAAAAACAGTATTATACAATCTAATGAAAATATAGAATCTATAAGAAGTATGAACAGAAAAGCTAATACTATAGAGGACAATAAAGCTGCTAGTGAAAGCACTTAGATTTTTCACAGCAAAGGATATTATCAGTAATAATAGAAAAAGAAAAGAGAATAGAAGAACTTATACAATTATTTAAAAAGGAAAATATAGATGTTTTAGAAATAATATCAGTATTAGAATTAGAAGGTAGAATAAAAATAGAAAATGGAACTGTTAAATCATTATGATATAATAAAAAACACAATGTAAAATAATTAAAATAGTTTGCGATAGAACTTTATAATGAAAGAGGACTGTGAATGAATAAAAATAAAAAATTTATAATAATAGTTTCATGGATAGCTGTTATTCTTTGGATGGCGCTTATATTTAATTTATCTTCCCAAGTAGCACAAGAATCTAATCATCTAAGTAAAGGCATAACTGCAACGGTAATAGAAATAGTAGAAACCATTGTTCCAAATATTGATATGGATATGGCTAGTTTTAATCATATTGTGAGGAAAAATGCTCATTTCTTTGCTTATTTTATTCTTGGAATATTTGTAATAAATGCTATGAGAAGAAATGACAAAAGGAGTAATATAGATATTATAATAGCGATTTTGGTTTGTGTTCTTTATGCTATGAGTGACGAAATACATCAATTTTATGTACCAGGGAGAGGACCTCAGTTAAAAGATGTATTTATTGATAGTATTGGTGCTGTTACTGGTATTATAATTTATTTACTGGTTAGAAGGAAAGTACATACCTTAAATTTGTTAAAAAAAAGAACTAGTATATCTTAAATAAGATTTACTAGTTATTTGAATTTTTAGAATGGTAATATATACTAATTTTGGACTGTTATTCTACTTCTTGAATTGATACATTATCAATATAAACCTTATTGACATCAGAAATATTGTCACCAAGTTCACCTATAAGGAATTTTAGTGAACAATCATCATCAATACCAGTAAATGTAATACTATATGTCTTCATTTCATTATTAAGACTAACTGTATCATTTACGTAACGATTGTAAGATGCATTATCTAAAACTACTAACATATCTCTTGGAATATCTGCTTTTGCATCAAATTCTAATTTGTAGGATTTTGACTCTTCAATATTGAATGGTCCTTGATATAAATGAATTGAATAATCTTCTCCACCATCATTTTCTAATGTAATAACGGCCTCAGAAGTTTCATAAGAGACACTTCCTTCAGCATCATTGTGCGCATAAAATCCCCATCCACTTCCATCTTCATCAAATGTGCCATCTGATAATCCTGCTACTCCTGGAGCTGTAGCTGGTTTTTCATATTCGGTATCAATTACTTCTTGTCCATCAATTGAATCAGGATTCTTATCTTCATAAATTCTTATATAATCAAATGCTAATTGTTTTGGGAAAGTAGTTGTTTCATCTGGTGCTCCAGGCCAATTACCACCAACAGCTAGATTTAAAATAATATAATATGGATGATCATAAACCCATTCATCTGGACCATATTCCAATATTACTTCATCCTTATTAACAATATGATACAATATATCGTCAATGTAGAACTCTACTTCATCTTCATCCCATTCAATTGAGAAAATATGATAATCTTCAGATAAATCAGTATCTAGTTCAACATGCCCATTTATTCCTGGTCCTGAACTTACAGGCCCATGAACAGTTCCATGAATAGTCTCTACATCACTACCAATATATTCAAGAATATCAATCTCACCACATGTCGGCCATCCAACTGTGCCAATATCTTCACCTAGTAACCAGAAAGCTGGCCATATTCCTTGACCACTTGGTAGTTTAACTCTTGCTTCTATTTTGCCATATTTCATCGATATTTTATCTGATGTAACCATTTTTCCTGATGTATAATCTGTTGTATATTCTGTTCCATCTACTGTAAATGTTTTTTCTTCTTCTAATGCTTGAAAAATCAAATTTCCATCTTCAATAAATACATTATCTTGAGAATCTGTATAGTATTCCATTTCATTATTGCCCCAACCAGGAATGCCTCTATCAGCTCCATTACCTGTTTCAATAGTCCAGTTATCCTCATTAATTGTAGGACCATCAAATTCATCAGCCCACACCAATTGCCAGTCTTCTACTAAATCTTCATCTGCTTCTGTTTTTTCTCTGCTTAAAAGTTCTTCCTCTGTTACAAGAGCTTCCTCTTCACCAATACGTTCCATTGAAACATGATCAAACCAAACTGGTGAAATATCTTCTGCTAAAAAGATTTCAAATCTTGCTTCAGCGTCACTTTGTCCATTCATTGTAAATTCATAATCATAAGTTGATAACTCTGTTGTTAATGAAATAGATTCTTCAGAATATGCTTTCCATTGGTTATGTCCTGTAGCTCCAATTTTAATTGTAATATTTCTTGCCTCTTCTGCTTTAGCTGTAATACTTACTTTATAAGTGGAAAGGTTTTCAATCAATACAGGTGATTGAATTAACTGAATTCCATAGGATGGTGCATCTACATTTGTAGGTGTTACTTTTATCATCTCTTCTTCTAATGAATAAGAAGCCTCTGCACCATTATTTGTGAAGAAAATCCAATTATTTTCAGTGTCAACTACGCCCTGTTCATCAGGTGTATTAGAAGATAACTCTTCCTCGAATAATGGATTTTTAAGCATATTATTGCTATCATCATAGGTTGCTGCTTGTACCTGATTTGAATTGTTAGATTCACCCTTTTTGTCACTGTTACAGGCTGATATGGTCATTGTCATCATCGTAATTACTAATAATAATCCTAGCTTTTTTAACATCTTATTCATCCCTTTCATATGTAATAGTTATTAAATCTATAATATCATATGAATTTACTATTAGATATAATAAATTCACATGAAATTATCCTGTAATATTTATAGTAGTTACTGAAAATAAATTCATTTAAGATTAAGAGAATAAAAGTAAGTCAAGGTAACAAAGTAAGCTATCAGTTACATCATAGAAAAATTGGTGACAAATTATAGTGTTTATTGAGAAAATTAGTTTACAAATTTAAGATGTAAGTGTATCATAAAAATGATTGTTAATAATGCAGATTTAAGCATTTCAGAAAAATGTTTTTTTGCTTGATAAGTGAGAATTTTATTTAATTGGAGGGATTACGGTTTATGAATATTTTAGTAACTGGAGGAGCTGGATATATTGGCTCGCATACTTGTGTAGCTTTGCTTCAAGCGGGGCATACAGTAATAATTGTTGATAATCTTTGTAATAGTAAAATTGAAAGTATAGATAAAATAAAACAAATAGCTAATAAAGAAGTAACTTTTTATGAGGTAGATGTGACTGAGGAAATAGCGTTGGATGAGGTTTTTTCTAAACATGAAATAGATGGAGTAATTCATTTTGCAGGATTAAAAGCTGTAGGAGAATCTGTAGAAAAGCCACTTATGTATTATAATAATAATTTAGTAAGTACTATGGTTCTTTGTAAGATTTGTAAGAAATATGGGGTTAATAAATTTGTATTTAGTTCATCAGCAACAGTGTATGGAGATAATAAAGTTCCATTTGTAGAAACTATGGAGTTATTACCTACTACCAATCCATATGGTGAAACAAAAGCTATGAGTGAAAGAATATTAACTGATTTTGCAAAAGTAAATCAAGGCTTTTCAGTGGCATTACTTAGATATTTTAATCCAGTAGGGGCACATACTAGTGGTTTAATTGGTGAAGCACCTAATGGTATTCCTAATAATCTTATGCCATATGTTGCACAGGTTGCAAAAGGTAAACTTGAGAAATTAAGAGTTTTTGGAAATGATTATAAAACTATAGATGGTACTGGTGTTAGAGATTACATACATGTTGTGGATTTAGCAGAAGGGCATGTAGCTGCAATTGACAATTTAACAGAAGGTGTACATATTTATAATCTTGGTACAGGTCGAGGAACATCAGTATTAGAATTAGTGAAAGCTTTTGAAGAGGCTAATGATATTGAAGTAGCTTATGAGATAGTAGGTCGTAGAGCTGGAGATATTGCAGAGTGCTATGCTGATGCAAGTAAAGCTAAGGATGAATTAGGTTGGACGGCTAAACTAGGTATAGTAGATATGTGTAGAGATTCTTGGAGATTTGAGAAGAATTATATAGATTAATGAATTTTATGTACCAAGTAGAGGACTACAGTTGAAAGATGTATTTATAGATAGTATGAATGCTTTTACTGGTATTATAATTTGTTTGATTTTGAGCTGGAAAGTTCAGCGTTTGAATTCCTTAATAAAGAGGACTAGTACATCTTAATCAGGATGTATTAGTTTTTTCTTTTTTAAAACTAATATTTCTGAGAACTAAGCAGAATTTTTCTGTTTTATGTATTAAATATACATAAAATGTATATTTGTAAATAGTATTACATTATTTTCTATAAATATAGTAACTATAATTTAATTGTGTTATAATATAGGTAATAAATCACTTATTGGTATTAATTAGTGAGATTCTTTGGCGTGTAATTTATCCATTAGAATGTGAGGAGTTTTATGATTGAAACAGTATTGCTTGCGTTGATTATTGCAAAACTGAAAAGGTACAAGCTAAAGCCTCTTCTTAAAGATTGGGCAATATATCCACCTCTGATATTTACACTTTTTTATTTAATTTTACAGGGTACTATTTTTTTGGGGTTTTATGGTTTTATTAAATATGCCAGCTTGCTTGAAACACTTTATATTTTAACGTTTTTACCTTTGATATTTAAATATGAACTTTATAAAAGTGCTTTACTAGGTTCCATTTGTATTTTTGTAGGAACGGCATTAAATAAATTAGCAATGGCAGCAAATGGAGGCAAGATGCCTGTATTTCCTACTTTATCTTATGTAACAGGTTATGCAAAACAGGATTCTTTTGAGAAAGCAAACGATATACATATATTGGGAAGTAGTTCAACAAAAGTGAAGTTTTTAACGGATTACTTGGACCTGGGGTATAGCATATTAAGCATAGGCGATGTTTTTATAAGAATTTTTACTTTTATCATTATTTATGATTCGATAAAATATATTAATAAAGTAAAATTAACCCAGTAAAATTTATAATATGATTAAAAGAAAAATAATTAAAATGAAATTTGAAAACAGAAGATAAGAGGGGTAGAAAAAATGTTACAAATATCATTGTTTGAATTTTTTATAAGGGGTATTCCTGAAGAGTTTTTAATTCTTTTAGCAGTTCATACATTTTCAAAGACAGGCATTAACCTAAAAAAATATTTATTAACAGGAGTATTATTTTGGATTTTAACTTCATTCATAAGATTACTACCTATTCAATATGGTATAAATACTATATTAAGTTTGATGATTCTTATTGTATTAGTCAGTTATATAAATAAAATTGATATTGTTAAAGCTATACGTGCAGGGCTTATTACAACAATTTTATTGTTCTTGTTTGAAGGAATAAATTTATTTATTTTGCAATTTATATTAAAAATAGATTTAGACAATGTAATGAGTAGTCCTATTTCAAAAACATTATATGGATTACCATCAATTATTTTATTTGGAACATTTGTTATAGCGTATCATATAAGATTATCTAAAAGAAAAGAGTTGAAATATAACTAGTATGGAAAAAATAACGAATAATATTGCACAAACAATAAGTAAAGAGCTAGGTCTTGATAATGACAGAAAAGAAGTAATTGCCTACGGGACTTTTGCTATATTACAGACTTTGTTATCTATTGGACTTACAGCTATTGTTGGTGGTATATTTGGTGTTTTCACTGAAACTATGGTCGTAGCTTTTACAATAAGTATACTTAGAAAGTATTCAGGTGGTGTTCATTCAAATTCTGCCGGAATTTGCGCAGTAGTTGGTATTGTAATAGCGGTCGGATTAGCTTCTTTAATATGTTTTATAATTACTCCGTTAATTAATTTGAAATATGTTTTATTTTTAGGTTTACCAGCTTTTTTATGGTCATATTACATAATAATTAAGTTAGCACCTGTGGATAGTGCGGCTAAACCTATAAAAACTAGTAAAAAGAAAAAAAAGATGAGAAAAACATCTATATTGATTTTATGCACCTATGTAGTAATCGTATTATTAAATAGCTTTCTTTATCTCTTTGATCATGACATAATATTTTTAAGTTTTTCTCTTTGCATATATGGAGGTATAGTGTGGCAGTCTTTTACCCTTACCCATTCAGGGCATATAATGCTAGGTAAAATAGATGTTTTTTTTAATAAAATTTTATTTATTTTAAAGGGAGGAAAATGATATGAAAAAGAAATTATTTGGATTAGTTGCTGCTATGACAACTATTGTTGCAGCTACTGTTGCTTCATCTGCTTGTTTGTGGCTTTATCATCAACCAGAAGAGCCTAAATGTTTAAGAGAAAAATAAGCTTTAGGGAAACAAAAGCTTAAGGTTGATTTTTATCGACCTTAAGTATTTTTATACTTAAGTAAGGTAGTGAGAATGTGAATAAAATGGAATCAAACAAAAGAAAACAAATAAAAGATATACTGTCTGTAGTTAAATTATCTTCACTACTATTTGCTGGAATGGCAGTTTGGGAATGTTTTTTTAATAATGATAAAAAAATATTAGGGTTAAATAATACATTCTATATGGAAGTAATTATTTCTGGAATTTTAATAATAACATTAATATACTTTACTTGGGCATTTTCTACAATCAATAAGTTTAGCAAAAAAAACATTCATTATGTACAGATAGTAGAAAATTTGGTGTTATTTTTAATATTTTCCTTAGTTATACTTTTCTCGGGAGCCAATGAAAGTGAATTCAAATTCTTATTTTTATTTATTATAATAACTACTACAATACAGGATGGTATGAAGCAGGGTATGATTCTAGCGTGTATATCATCTTTAAGTATTCTAGTAATGGATCTTTTTTGTGGATCAAATTCGGCTGTAAATCTGTATTTTCAAAACGATTTAATTTTGGCAGGGGTCTTTATCCTTACTGCTTGGCCGTTAGGCTTTTATGTAAGAATTGAAAATGAGCATATTGAAGAACTTAAGAATCTAGCAAACGTTGATGGTTTAACTTCAGTATATAATCATAGATTCTTTCAAGATAGTTTGAAAAAGAAAATAAAATCATGTAAAGAGGATAATACGTCTACTTCCATGATATTTATTGATATAGATTATTTTAAACATTATAACGATCTTTATGGACATCAATGTGGGGACGATGTACTTAGAACTATTGGAGGTTTGCTTAAAGATTCTGTACGAGAAGATGACATAGTAGCAAGGTACGGTGGAGAAGAATTTGCAATACTTGTGCCAAATACTTCTGAGGATGAAGCACTGGGAATAGCTGAGAATATAAGAAAAAGTATAGAAGAAACTTATTTTAAAGGGGAAGAGAATAAGCCTAATGGAAAAATTACTGTTTCTGTTGGAGTCTCAGTCTATCCAGAAAAAGCTAAGGATGAGATTGAACTTATAAAAAGTGCTGATGATGCTCTTTATAAGGCAAAGTTCTTTAATAAAAACAGAATAGAAACTTATACCGCTATTCTTGATGAATTAAAGAAAGATATAGATGAAAAACATATTGATTTGATTACTTCTATAAAAACTTTAATAAGTGTAATTAATGCAAAAGATAAATATACCTATGGGCATATTGAAAGAGTTGTGTTTTATTGTAAGTTATTAGCAGATAAACTTAATTTAAGTGAAGAAGATAAAAAGAATTTTATTTATGGAGCTTATATGCATGATATAGGTAAGATTAATATTCCTAAAGAAACATTAATTAAGAAAATGCCTTTAACTAAAGAGGAATGGGAATTACTTAAGGCCCATCCTTCAAACGGAGTTGATATTATTAAGCCAGTTAAATCTCTTAATGATATTATCCCAATGATATTATATCATCATGAAAGATATGATGGTAAAGGATATCCAGGAGGTCTTAAGGAAGAGAATATACCTTATTTAGCAAGAGCCTTAACTGTAGTAGATAGTTTTGATGCTATGACTTCAAATAGACCTTACAATAAAAGAAAAACCTATTTAGAAGCTATTGAAGAACTTGGAAAATGTAGTGGAAGTCAATTTGATACGGAAATTGCTCAGGCTTTCATTGAAGTTATAAAAGAAAATAAAAACAATCTTGATTTCTAGAATTTAAGAGAAAATTAATAGATAATTTTATATTAGGTATTTGTTTTTGAGACGTATATTTCGATATTACTTTAAACTTTGGACAAACTAATTGTTGTGAAACAGAAGGATACTCAGTTAATACTGATAAGCCAGATGATCAAAATGATGAAATAGTAAATCATGGAAATGAAAAAGGAAACGGAAAAGTAAACTGAAACAGTGGACATAATGGAAACTAATACAATAACACTTGTATCAATTATAAGAAAAGAAAAACAATTAATAACTAATAATTTTAAAAGCGGCTCTGCCGCTTTTTTTTATTGTAGGAAATTACAAATTTCGCTATAAACAACTAAAATATTACTAAACTAAGGTTAAAGTTCTACAAATCTACATAAATTTAGTATATAATAACATAGATTATAAAAAAAGGCGGAATATTAATGAGAAAAATAGAAAAAAATAAACGGTCCATTTTTTCAAATAAACAAAGGAAAAGAAATAGTATTTTGGCTATTACGTTAGCTATTTTTATTATTATTTGTGTATTGGGAATTTTTCAAAGCTTTAAAAGAAATTATATTAATAATACTATTAATAATTTAGAATTTGAATCAAAGAGTTATGCGGAATACTTTCAAAAAGAATATACTACAAATAGTGATTATATTAAAATTATAGGTAGGTTGGTACAGAATTATTATGAAGTTAGAGATAATTCAACTATATATGATATGAAAATTGAAGAAATAAAAGATATTTTCAATAATATAAATGAAGAAGATAATTTTATTAGCGATATATATTTTGTGGACAATGAATCAGGTATAGGGCTAGGTAATGATGGATTTTTTGATTTATCAGAGATAAATATAGATTTAAGAAGCAGACTCTGGTATAGAGAAGCTACTGTTTCAAACGAAGTAGCAGTATCAGATATTTATATGGATATAAATACAAATCAGCCTTGTATGACTATGAGTTATGCAGTGAGATATGAAGATAAATTATTAGGAGTACTTGCAGCGGATATTTTTGTTGAAGATTTTAATGAGTATTATATTAATATGGTACAGCATAATGGGACAAAGCTTAGCGTGGTTTCACAAAATGGATATTTTATACTTGATAAGTATAAAAAAATGGTTGGTAGACCAGTTAATGAGGTATTAAAGGAAAATGAGGAATTTGATTATAAGTGGGAAGATATTTCAAAAATAGAAACAGGTGAAATTCAAAATTATAGATATAATGATGAGGTTATAAATATATACTATTCAACTGTTTCGAATTTAGGGTGGAAGATCTTTTTTATATCAGAGTACTCTACAATGAAAGAAACTATAAATAATACTTTGTATAAATATTTATTGGGTGGATTAGTAGTTTATCTTTTGATATTCAATTTTTTGATGTATTACACGACTAAAAATGAAAGCACTGATATTGATACAGGTTTTATGAAATTGAACACATTGGGTAAGATAGTAGAACATAATAAGGCATTTATGAGAAGTCAATTTCTTTTGTTCATAGATATTAAAAATTATAGTTACATAAAAACACAATTAAATAATGATGAATATGAAAAGTTTATGGATGCATATTCTTATAGTATTAGACAAGTATTTAAAAAAAGTGCCAAAATTGCAAGAGGAAGAGAAGGAATGTTGATAGTTTCTACAGCACAACTAGAAATTAAACATTTCAAAAACACAATAAATAAGGCTATGGAAAAATTTGATGATTTTGGAGTTGATTTTGAGGCTGATGCATGTAAATTGAGGATTTCATATTATATTATTGAATATTCGAAAGAAAATCTTGAGGATTTTACTAAGAAACTTATAATATCGGAAGAAACAATTATAAAAAGAGATTATTTAGGAAGTGAGCTTATAAGCTTAACATATGACGAGCTTATAGAAGAATCAAGAGAAGATATGGAAAAACTTAAATTCTTGAAAACTTCATTGGAAAATGATATGATAGTTCCATTTTTTCAGCCTATTATAAATGTTAGTTCTGGAGAGATAATAAAGTATGAAGTTTTGATGAGAATCAAAGATGGTGATAATTATTTAGCACCATATCCATATATATTAATTGCTGAAAAGTATAATATTATTGACTCAGTTGATTTAATGATTTTAGAAAAAGCATTAAAGCTAAAGAAAAGAGTAGATAAGGAAGATAAATTAATATTTTCTTTCAATTTATCAGGGAAGGTATTAAATGATAAAACATACCTTCGAAAAGCTACTTCAATTGTGGATAAGTATTCAATTAAGCATAATAAAATTGATTTTGAGATTACAGAAACAGAAAAGCTTTATGATATATGGAAAACTAATGAGATACTTTTACACTATGTAGAAAAAGGGTATAATTTTTCAGTGGATGATTTTGGAACTGCATATTCAGGTATTTCCTATTTGAAATATATACCAGCTAAAGTTATTAAGATTGATGGATCATTTATTACCAATATTGATAAAAATGAAGAAAATTATTATTTAGTAAAATCTATGATTGCAATGGCAAAAGGTTATAAAAAGAAGACTGTTGCTGAATTTGTTGAATCAGAGGAAGAATATAATACTCTTAAAGACTTAGGTATTGATTTAGTACAAGGGTATTATATAGGTAGGCCAGATCAAGAACTTAAAAAATAGGCTATGTTTTAAAATATTGTTGATATTTAAACTTTTGCAAAGTAAATTAGTTCAGTTCAAATAATAATTTGCAATTTGCAATGCTTTTTAAAACATAATTTGCAATTATTGATGATTCTCAGCTAGCCCAGAGAATCTTTAATTTAATTGAATAATTATAGATATTTTAAAGATGAAATTATTTAATCTTTTAATTTTATTTATTTATTATATGATATTATAAAGATGTAACAAAATATATTACGAATAAGGTGATTTTATGAATAAAATAGTATTAATAATAACTTTATTTAGTTTAGTGTTTATAACGGCATGTAGTAATAATAATTATGTTAATAATAAGGGCAATTCCGTTGAAGAAACTAATTCAGAAGAAATTACTAATGAGGAAAATTCAACGAATGAAAATTATGTAAAGATGGACGAGCGGGTAATGGAAAAACGTAAAGAAGAATTAAAGGTAAAACAGGATGAAGAAAAAGCGCTTAGACTCGCTAAATCACTTGGAGTAGAGTATATAGATGACCAGTGGGCAAAAGAGAATAATATAAGTAAAATAGAACAGATAACAATTTCGGCAGCAGGGGATTGTACTCTAGGGACAGATGTGAATTATTCATCAGGAGCAAGTTTTATTAATGAATATAATAAACAGCAGGATTATTCATATTTCTTTAAAAATGTAAAACCTATTTTTGAGAAGGATGATTTAACAATAGTAAATTTAGAAGGTACTTTTACAGAAGCAACAAAAACAGCTTCTAAAAAATTTAAATTTAAAGCACCACCTCATTACGTGAATATTTTAAAAGAAGGGGATATAGAAGCTGTTAACCTAGCAAATAATCATATTTATGATTATTTGAATATAGGATATCAAGATACAGTTTCAACTTTAAAAGAAGCTGACGTGAATTATTTTGGCAATGGGAATACTAGTTTGATTGATGTAAAAGGTGTAAAGGTCGGACTTGTTGGGTATACCGGTTTTTCTGACACTCAGGATTTGCGTAATAAAATAAAAGAAGATATTCAAAGTTTAAAAGCACAAGGAGCTAATGTAGTGATAGCTAGTTTTCACTGGGGCATAGAAAGAGAATACTATCCCTATAATGTACAAAAAAATATAGCTCATCATACAATAGATTCAGGAGCAGATTTAATATTAGGACATCATCCCCATGTAGTGCAAGGTATCGAAGTATATAAAGATAAGAATATAATATATAGTTTTGGAAATTTCTGTTTTGGGGGAAACAAGAACCCAAGGGATAAAGATACATTTATATATAAACAAAAATTTACCTTTAAAGATGGCGAATTGATAGTAGATAGAGATACTAAAATAATACCATGTTCTATTTCATCAGTTACAAATAGAAATAATTATCAACCAACTCCACTTGAAGGTAGTGAAAAAGAAAGAGTAATGGCTAAAATTCAAAAGCTAGCTATTAAATAAAAAAACAGGCAGATGCCTCTTTTTTTTTTATTAGAGTGCAGAGTGCAGTTAATGCTGATTCTCCTCGTACCTCAGAGAGTCTTTAAATCAATTAAGAGCACTTCTATTATAGCAATACAAATATCAATAAGTGTTCATTACAGAGTAAGTCTTTAAAACATTAAAATTTTAGTGCTTTAACCTCAAAGTTCTAATGTTTTAATCTTCTAATCTTTTAATGTTTTAATGTTTTAACTGCACTCTGCACTCTGCAAATTGCACTCTATGTTTATAAAAAGCACTCTATGTTTTAAAAATAGTGCTATTTAAACGTTGACATTAGCTTTGAGTATGATAAAATATAATTAATAGGTTAGAAATCTAACCAAGTATATTGAGGTGGCTTTATGAAATTATTAAATGTTCAACTAGCATATATGAAAGATAATAAAATTAAGAAATTAAATTTTAATACAAGAGAGTTTGAAAATGAAGAGTTTTCATTTTCACTTATAGAAAAAGAAGAGTCAAAAGGTAGGATATTAAGTGGTTTTATTAATCCTAAAGAGAAAGTGCAAATGAAAAAATTGGTGGTTAGTTTTGGTATAGATATTTGGGGTAAAAAAATGATTACTAATGGATATCAATCATGGTCGGAGACAAAACAACTAGATATGAATGGCAAAATGAAATCGTTAAACCCTATTTTGAAACCTTTAATGAATAATTATGGAGATTATACATTTGCAAATTATTCAGGTAAAGAGGGAAAACTTCATTCTCATCTTTTTGCTATGCTTTCTGATAATAGAGAAACCGTATTCTTTGGAGGATTAAACGAGAAATATGGTTATAATATTTTTTATGTAGATTTAAATAAAAATGAAGTAAGTCTTGAAATAGATGTTGAGGATATGATTATAGCAGAGAAAATAGAAATTATGAAAGTATATCATAGCATTGGAGAAGAAAATGAAGTCTTTGAGCATTATTGTAAACTTCATGGGTACAAGGAAGAAATGGCAGACCAATGCACTGGGTGGACATCTTGGTATAATTATTATACAGATATTACCGAGGAAATAATTTTAAATAATCTAGAAAATATAAGTAAAGAAAATATAGAAATGGATATATACCAAATTGATGATGGATATCAAAAATCAGTAGGAGATTGGTTAGAAACTAATGAAAAATTTCCTGATGGAATGAGAAAAATTTCCGATGAAATTCACGTTAAAGGGTACAAGGCAGGACTTTGGTTAGCACCTTTTGTTTGTGAAAAAAAATCTGATATATATAAAGAGCATAAAGATTGGATATTAAAAGATAAAAAAGGGAAATTGGTACAAGCAGGCTGGACACCATTGTGGAGTGGAAAGTTTTTCGCTCTTGATATTTATAATGAAGAAGTAAGGGAGTATTTGAGAGACGTATTTACGCTTGTGCTTAATGAATGGAATTTTGATATGGTGAAACTTGACTTTTTATATGCAGTTGCTATTATACCTCAAAAGGGTAAAAGTAGAGGTGCTGTAATGTATGAAGCTATGGACTTCTTAAGAGAGTTAGTTGGAGATAAGATTATCTTAGGATGTGGAGTTCCATTAGGTGCATCATTTAATAAGGTGGATTATTGTAGAATTGGAGCGGATGTAGCTCTTCAGTGGGAAGATGAAAGATTGAAAAAATTAAATTATAAGGAAAGAGTTTCAACACATGCTTCTTTGCATAATACAATTTGGAGAAATAAATTTAATGGCAAATTCTTTTTAAATGATCCAGATGTATTTATATTGAGAGATGAAAATAATAAGCTTACTAGAATACAGAAGGAAACACTATTTTTGTTAAACAATTTGCTTGGAGGGTTAGTTTTCTTTTCAGATGATGTAAGCAATTATTCAGAAGAGCAAATGAGACTTTTCAAGTCAATGTTCCCTAAAGCAGAGGCTAAGGTAAAGTATATCTCTTGTGAAGATGAATTATATAATATCAATTATGATATAGAAGAAAATCAATATGTTCTTTATTCAAATTTATCTAATAATGAAAAGAAATTTATTTTGGATAAGGGGTTATATTTCTGCAAAGAAGAAAATTCTTTGATAGTAAATGGAAATAGTGAAATAATATTAAAACCTTATGAATCAAAACAATTTGTAAAAATTATTATAAATGAATCAGAAATAAATATCGCAGGAACAAAAGGACATTTATTTCCTAAGTTCGAAATTGATAAATTTGAAGTCAATGGAAATATTGTAGAGATTAAAAAGAAGGATTCATTCCAATTGAAAACAGAAGTAATTTTAATTAGTAAGGGATATGAAGAAATAAAGGTCAATGGTGAAGAAATTACGGGAATAAAAAAAGAAGGTTATTATATTTTTGATTATAGTATTTAATAATTAAATAGGGGGAATTATAATGAAAGAAAGTTTACCGTTAAGTAAAAAGATTGCCTATTCACTTGGACAATTAGGTTGGTCACTGACTCATGGGTTAATGACAGTATGGTTAGTGTGGTTTTATTTTCCAACAGAAGGAACAGGAGTATCAGAGTTTTATATACCTCAAGGAGCAGTGTTTGGTGTATTAACAGTTATTGGGATAATCACAATGATTGGTAGGCTAGTAGATGCTGTAACAGATCCTGTTATTGCTACTTTAAGTGATAAGTCAAAAAATCCAAAAGGACGAAGAATTCCTTTTATGGGAAGAGCAGCAATTCCTTTTTCAGTATTAACAGTTTTGGTTTTTTGTCCACCAGTTAGTGGAATTAGTTCATTAAACGTTGTATGGTTATTTGTAACACTTATATTATTTTATATTGCTTTTACATTTTATGTAACACCGTATTTTGCATTGATTTCTGAATTAGGACATACTGCAGATGAAAAACTAAATTTATCAACATATATATCAGCAACTTGGTTTTTAGGATTCGCCATTGCATCATCAGCTTCTAGTATATGGCCTATATTTCAAGGTAAAGGATATTCACTAGTTGTCTCTATGAGAATTACATTTATAATTTTAGCTTTTATTGGACTGATTTTTATGCTAATACCTGTTTTTATGATAGATGAGAAGAAATACTCAGATAGTGAACCTTCAAATGTTCCAGTTTTACAATCTATGAAGGCAACTTTTAGTAATAAAAACTTCTTGTATTTTTCTGCTTCGGATTTAGCATATTGGCTGGCTATTACGGTATATCAAACAGGGCTTGTATATTATATAACGGTATTATTACAGTTACCTACTACATGGACTGCTACAATGACAGTATTTACAGGACTATTTTCCTTCGCATGTTATGCTCCTATAAATATGTTAGCAAAGAAATTCGGTAAAAAGAATATGATGATTGTAGCATTTGTAGCGTTTATAATCACTTATACTTATACTAGTTTTCTTGGTAATTACGGAATAGGAAATGAAATCCAAGCTTATGCATTAATTGTTTTAGCGGGTATTCCTATGGCGATATTTGGTATTCTACCTAATGCAGTTATTGCAGATATTGCAGACGCGGATGCGCACAAAACTGGTGTTAGAAGAGAGGCAATGTTCTATGGAGTACGTACTTTTATGAGTAAAATAGGACAAATGCTAGCAATGTTAGTTTTCACTTCTATGCTTTTACTTGGTAGAAATGTAGGGGATGATTTAGGTATTAGATTGAGCGCAGTTTTTGCTGCTGTTATATGTTTCATTGCAATGTTACTATTCCTCAAGTACAATGAGAAGGAAGTACTTGAAGCAGTATCTGAAAATGCAGTTAGTAAAGAAGAAAAATAATTATTGATCAACAATGGTTAAAAAACAAATAGCAATTTGCAATTGATGATGATTTTGCTACGCAAAATCTTTGGATTTATTTAATAATTAGAAGATTCTCGACGATAGGAGAGAATCATCATTAATTGCACATTGTAAATTATCTTTAATAAAGCATTGCACATTGCAAATTAAGATAAGTAAGAAAGGGAGAGTTAAAAATGACAAAAGAAAGTGCCCTTGAGAGCTTTGCTAGAAATATATATTTATTTGAAAATGCATGGCATTATAACTTGTCTTGCGAATACACAAAAAAGGGCAGTGAACAAGGTTTATTTAGTAGAAATAGAAATAGAGCACTTTTTATGATAGAAGAAAATGAAGGTATGATTTCCAGTGATATTGCAAAATATCTTGAAATGAAAAAAGGTAGTATTACTACTCTAGTAAGAGACCTTGAGAAAAAAGGATATATATATAAAGAGAAAGACCTAGAAGATAAAAGAAAAATTTGGATTCGAATTACAGATGAGGGAAAACAATATACAAAAGCAATGAATACGGCATATGCTCAAGCGCTAATTAATATCTTTGGTGAAATTGAAGAACAAGAACTAGAAGAAGCAGCTGAAGCAATGAATAAAGTACTTGAAGTAATGGGAAAAGCGGGGAAATAGGGTTAATTTAATGCACAATGCAGAAGGAATAGATAATGCACAATGCACAATACAAAATTATCCTTAAACTGTGAACGTTATAAGGCCTATAAAAATTTTAGTGTAAACTTAATAAAAAGAACTTCTTCTTGGCAATAATTTAGATAATAAACTATTATAAGAAGGAGTTTTTTTATATGTCAAATTTGTCAAAAAAATTGCTGATTTTTTCTTTTTTATTAATTATTTATAGTTTTTTTTAGCATTTCAGACTTTATTATTTTATATATAGATGACATTTTAGACTGTTTACAGTGATTTTTAAAAGAACAATTTTCACAATTAAAACAATCAATTGAACCAGCACATCCTAATAAGCTCTTTTTTTCATTAACTATAGTAATAATACTATCTACAATATTATTTGGATAGAATAAATTTAATCTTAATCTACATTCTCTACTGGATATTTTATCTTTTTTCATAAACAAACAATCTCTTAAGCATCTAAAGAAGCTATTATCCTCTCTGTTAAAGCCCATTTCATACATAAAAGACAAGAAGTTTTCAATCTCCAATCCTGCTTTATAATAATCTCCAACTTCATAAAATAAACATGCTTTATAAAGTGATAAATTAGTATAGTACCAAGGTAAATTCCCATTTACAGGAATATTAAGCAGTGATATAATGCTTCCGTTTGATTGCAAATTATAGCCATTTAAAGCAACAATGAGCATAATAATTTTTTCTTTACTTAAATCTTTTTCTGCTCTAATAAATTTTTTGATTTTATTATACTCTCCAAAATTTAATAGTGATTGTACATCATAGAAATCATCAATATCACTAAGACCTGGAATAACTATATGATATGAAGGAAATCCCAAAAATGAAACATCTCTTATAAAAGAGGTAAAACCTAATTCTTCTATTAATTTAAATAGATAATTCAATATTGACTTATTAGAAACAAATTTCATATCCTTTATTCCATTAAATTCATATGAATAGTTTGTATTAAAAAATTCATCTGGATAAAATCCACATCCATTCTCTAAAATGCTAAGCATATTCTCTTTTACATTTTTAACTTCATTATTATAAAGGTATTCACTCATCCCTAACATATTATTTATTTCTTGACCCTGCAATAACTCATTTAATGTTCTATCTAACGCTATTTCAAAAACTGGATGTGAACCAAATTTCACAAAATACTTTCCTTTAACATAGTCTAAAAGTATTACTGATACTACTGGCAAATTCATCTTTAAAGAACAGTCTTTTATAATAATTTTATAACTACCGAATGATTCAATCCGCTTAATTTTATTATATACACTTTTATATTTTTTTAAATAATCGTTTGGAATAATAGGGGGATTTAATTTGTTTAATATCACTTCTTTATTGACCTTTCTTTCAAATATTTCGCAAATTCCTTGAACTAAAGCTTCTTCTTTTGTATTTCCTGCACACATACCATTTGACATATACATTTTGCAGGCCATTTTAATAGGTATATAAGAAGGATTCCCTGATATACTATTATAATAAGGGATTGCTATAAAATCATTGTCTATTTTTTCATAAGAAACTTGTTTCCACATTTCAATGACTTCATAAAATTTAGAACTACAATTTTTTTTATAAAATTCCAGCCATTCATTATTCTTCTCTAGTTCTGCTATTGTAAAGTTTTTTTCGTCAGGAGAATATAAAAAATCCCCATAATGAAGGTCGTTCTCGTTCATATCATAAGAAAATCTGAAATAAGTCATATTCTGTAATCTTTCCATCAACTCTCCATAAGCTGATGCTAAGGCATACTTACTGTTAGTTCCTTTTCCATTTGAACAAATATCCGTTCCAACTATTCTTACAGTTACGGAATAAAAACCTTTAGTTGAATTTTTCCAATTTTCCTCTTTTGTTAAAATATTTAAATTTCCTAAAATAGTTCTTATTTTATTTATCGTATTTATTGGATTTTCATCTTTATAATTCATTTTTTCTAATTGATACATATAATCCTCCAAACAATATAATTACTTTTATATTTATACTATTGTTGAGAGATAAAAATACTTATAAATTAATTACTATCTTCTTTCAATTCTGGTTCAGATATATTCATGTATATTTGATCTGCACTATGAAAATTACCATCCACTATAATATCTATCATATTTTCCTTGTATACAGAAATAGGTTCTTCCATTTGAAATGGTATATAGTATTTACCATCATATATTTCACTATTAGAAAAAAAATCCTCACCTTTAGCCATACTAACTGCTATTTCTGCTACCTCCTGTGCTAATATATTTATTGGCTTGTATATAGTCATAAGTTGTAGATCTTCTACTATTCTTTGACAAGCTGCAAGTTCAGCATCTTGTCCAACAACAGAAACTTTCTGAGCTAACCTTCTTTCTGACAAAGCTTGTATAGCAGCCTCAGCTAGCCTATCATTTCCTGCTATTATGCCATCTATTTCATTTCCATGTCTTAAGGCTTCAGCTACAACAGTATAAGCATCTTCTTCTCTCCAACCTTCAGCCCAAACCTCACTCAATACTGTAATATCTCCACTTTCTATATAAGGATTTAATGTTTCGTAAATTCCATCTCTTACCATATGAGTATTGTAATCTTCTTCGGCTCCATTTATAACAATATAATTACCATTAGGTTCCTTGGCTACTAATGCATCTGTCATCATCTTTCCTACTTTTTTATTATCAAAAGAAATATACAAATCCACATCAGAATTTCTTATTAACCTATCATAGCTTATTACTTTGATACCTTTATTTTTAGCTTTTCTTATTACAGAAGTTAAAGAATCTGAATCATGGGGAACTATAATTAAAACATCTACGTTTTTATCTATTAGATATTCTATTTGACTTATTTGTTCCTCAGTATCTTTATTAGCATTTTGAACTATGACGCTTGCCCCTAATTCTTTGCATTTTGAAACAATCAAATCTCTATCAGTTTCCCATCTTTCGATTACTAAAGAATCTAATGATAAACCTATCAGTATATTACTTTCGTCTTCTTTTTTTACATTACTATAAAAATTTACACTATACATAATTACAATAAAAGATATAAAAAGTACTAGGATAATGCTAATTTTTTTCATATTTTCGCCTACCTTTTATTTAAAAATTTTTAATATATTCACTAGGAGTTATGTTCTCTATCTTTTTGAAAAGCCTACTAAAATAATTTGGATCTTGGTAACCAACTTGGAAACATATTTCTTTTATTGTCATTTTATTTAATTTCATTAATTGCTTTGCATTATTTATTCTCATTCTAGTAATATAATCAATAAAGTTTTCGTCTGTTTCATCTTTAAATAATCTACTGAAATAGTGAGGACTCAAAGAAACTTCTTTAGCAACATCTTCTAAACTTATATCATCCGTATAATTCTTATCTATATAAACCTTTGCATATTTAATAAGATTATTTATTTGCTTTTCTTCTACGTATTTTATATCTTTAGATAGTGATACTATTCGTTCTAAAAAATAATGTTTTATTTCTTTATAATTTTTAGCTTTTATAATATCCATTAAATAATTACCATAGTAATTTTCCTTTATCGCTTTTTCAAAAGCTTTACTATGAAGTGCAAAAGATAATTCTATGAATTTACCTTTACCTTCTTGAAATTTATCTTCATATTTATTGCAAATATATTTATATACTTGTTTGAAATAATAAATAGCCTCCTCGCTTTTACTATTCAAACAATTCTCAATCATTTTATTTTCTTCAATTTTAGGATATTCATCTAAATACGTTTCATTAACTAGAAGATCCTTAATGTGAAATATACCCATATTCCTATTATTATGTAATGCTCTTAACGCTTCATTATAAGATATTGATATATCATCTAGATATTTATAACTTCCTATTCCGATTTTAAGTTCTAATTCATTATGTTCTTTACTCCATTTTTTTACAATATATTCACTAAACTTTAAAGATTCAATTCTAATAGTATATTCGTCATCAAGTTTAGATGGTATAAATAAAACTAGTCTATTTATCATCAAAGGTCCAACTAGACATTTTTTGTTAAGTTTAAGCTGTTCTCTAAACTTAGTATAAAAATTCTTATCTAAGAAACTTAAATCATTATCATTATTTTTCCTCTGAAATTCAATTATTAAAGTATAACCACCTTTTTCTTTAATCCTTAGTATATCTTTATATCTTATTATTCTAGTATTATAATCTTCTCCTAATAAAATTGAATAAATGAATCCATGTTCCAAAAAAGGAATTGCTTTTTCATACCTTTCGATGTTCTCAAGCTCAGTATTTTTCTTTTCTCTATCTTTATTAATGAATATAATTAATTTACTTATACAGTTTATTAAAATATCTTTATTTAAAGGTTTTAATATGTATTCAAATACACCTAAGTTCACAGCTTCTTTTGCAAAATCAAATTGTTCATAGGCAGATATTACTATAAAATAAGTACTAGGATACCTATCTTTTATTTCTTTAATAGCAGCTATGCCATTTATTCCAGGCATTTTTATATCCATTAATATAAAATCGGGTCTAAACAAATCAGCCTTTTCAATTGCTTCTCTACCTGATTTAGCAATTTGAACTTCAACGTTGTTAAAATTATGTCTTATTATATATTTAACAGAATCTGTTACTATTTTTTCATCATCTGCTACAAGTAATTTGTACAAGATAATTCCCCCCTATATAGTTCGTTAGGCATAGTCAGCATAACTTTGGTACCCTTACCAAATTGAGACTCAATAGAAAATACATCTTCTTTTTCAAAATAAATTTTTAGTCTAAAAATAACATTATTTAGACCTATTCCTGTGGTATGTCCTATTTTATGTTTTGGATTATTTAGTTCTTTACTATTTTCATATATTTTATTTATGGTTTTTTTATCTATACCTACTCCATTATCTTCTATTATTACTACTACATTATCTTTGTGATGTTTTGCGGTTAATTTTATAGTTAGACCATTTTCGCTATCACCAAGTCCATGAATACATGCATTCTCAATAATAGGTTGAAGAATAAGAAGTGGCATTTTTATATTTAATGCTTCTTTATCTATTTGAAAAATAAATTTGATTGAACTACCAAAACGTGTCTCTAATAAATAAGCATAAGTTTTTGAGTTTTCAATTTCTTCTTGTAAAGAAACAGGATTGTCCATTTTTTTTAGGTTATATCTAAATAAATCAGACATTTTTTCTAAAAAAGCACCTGTTTTTTCTGCATCCTCCATCATAGCTATTTGAACTCCTGCATTCAATGTATTAAATAAAAAATGAGGATTTATTTGAGATTGAAGAGCTTTTAATTGTGCATTTTTTAAAAGGTTCTTCATTTTTAGATTTTGCATCTTTTCATCCATAAGTTTATCTTTTATATCTGCCTGATTATGTAATTCTTCAATATATTCTTTAATATTATTTTTCATTTTGTTAAAAGTTTCCGCCATTATTTTAGTCTCATCGTTAGATATTACTTTAACATCATCAACTTCAAAATCACCTTGAGATATCTTCTCTGCGGCATGGGCAAGACTTACAACAGGTGTTGAGATTTTTTCTGTAAACCATAATATTATTAAAATATTTAACAAGAATGTTACTCCAATAATAATTATGTTTAATATTTCTAAAATCTTTAATTTAGTTGAAATATAGAAATACTTATTGGTATTTTCTTCGAATTGGTTAGAATTTAACTTGTTTATGTAATAATTTATATATTCTGTTATTTGTTTTGAGTTATTATACCTTTGAGTATATTTAGGAACATTTCTTCCTCTTTTAGCTCTTATTGCATTGTCAGTCTCAACGATATATTCATTTACCATAATAACTATATCACCTAGCATTAAATCACTTTGTTTAAAAGAATTAGGTACATTTATATTTCCAACATAACTTTTAATATTTTGACTATCTATTATATATTCATCTAAGCTATCAGAATTTTTAGTAGTAAGATAATTTAGTAACTCACTATCAATTTTATCTATAGATTCTGAAATATAAGATAATTGTTTATTATTGACAAACATATAGTCTAATTTATCAATAAAATGTTTTGTGTTATAAAGTGTATATGCACTTATTATTAGCATAATAAATATAAGGATTAACGAATATATCATTAACCTTATTCGAATAGTACTTAATCTTTTAAATAAATAGCTTTTTATTTTCCATAGCAATTTTTCTTAATTACCTCCTAATTCACGATTTTTTATATAATCATTCAAATTTTCTTTAGTTACTGTTTGCAAATCTGTTTGTACATAAGAGGATGTTCTTCCTTTGGTTTTAATCTCAAATAAAGAATTAATACTGTCTATTCCTATATTTAAAGCATCTGGAACAACTGTACCATATATAACTTGTTTATTTACATAATCAATAATTTCATTGGAACTTCCATATCCAATAATGCTAATATGTCCCACATAATTAAAGTCTACTAAATATTGTGCTGCACCTATAGTCTCTAAGGAATTCGTGCAAACGATAACATTGATATCTCGATTATTTGTTATTAAATCTTGAACTGCCTCTTGAGCATCTAATACCCCTATGTCAGCTTTTACTGTTTTTATAACTTCAATATTGTCATATTTATTTATAGAGTCCTTAAAGCCATTTAAGTATGTATTACTATCATCAGAATTATTTTCATCATTTTCTAATATAATTCCTATTTTTGATCCAAGAGGACAAGATTTAGCAACCAACTCTCCCTGCTTTTCTCCAATATTATATTTACTTATTCCTATATAAGCACTCCGTTTACTTTCAGGCGAATCAGAATTAATAATTACCACAGGTATACCTTTTTGGAAAGCAGCATCTATTAGCTTTACATATTCTTCGGTGTCATAAGCAATAGTAATAATTCCATCAACATTTGATTTTATAGCTATACCTAATAGTTTTAGAGCGTCTTCATACTCCTCACTTTTATCAGGATAGTTTATTTCTATGGCAATATCTAATGAGTTTGCCATACTCTCTATTCCCTTTCTAATTCCATTCCAATAAGGCTCATTGTAATCATTTAAGATAGCATAAAAGTGATATTTTGGTTTATGATTTGAATTAACAGCAGATGTAGTAGCACTATTTAAAGCTTTATCAATCTCTCTTGAATAAAATAAAGAAAAGCAAACAATAAATAATAAACTAAAAGCAAATAGTATTATTGGAACTTTATATTTTTTATTCATAAAAACCTTCCTTTTATATGATGGTAATTTTATAACATTTATAAATTAATTATATAGTTATTTCATAAAATATACAATATGTCAAAAAAATGCTATATTCAATTTTATGTAATTAATGTTGAGAAAAAAGTATAGATGAGCAGTTATTTATTCTAGAGATTATTATTAAATATAGTTGTATCATTAAATAGTAACGTTTACAAAATATTATATTAGGGGGATTTAAAAAATGATTAAAAAATCAAAATTACTAATTGCTTTACTGACTGGTGCTATGACAGTATCTTTATTGGCAGGCTGCGGAAATGCAGCAACAAATAATAATGAACAAGCTAACAATACTGGAAATGAAACAAGTACAGAAAATACTGAAGAAGAAAAAGATGACAAAATTGTAATTGGTTTATCTTTGCCAACACAAAGAGAAGAAAGATGGGTTAGGGATAAAGAAACAATGGAAGCTGCAGCTAAAGAGGCTGGAGTAGAATTATTAGTTCAAGTATCAGATACTGATACAGCAATGCAAGCTTCTCAAGTTGAAAACTTATTATCTCAAGATATAGATGTTTTAGTATTAGCTCCAGTTGATGGTGCAGCAGCAGCAGCTAGTGTAGAAAAAGCTCATGATGCTGGAATAAAAGTTATATCATACGATAGACTTATAATGAATACTGATGTTGATTTATATCTTTCTTTTGATAATGAGAAAGTTGGAGAGCTTCAAGGTGAATATATAACTAATCTAGTTCCAAAAGGAAATTATATAGTTATGGCAGGAGCTCCAACAGATAATAATGCTACTTTGTTTAAAGCAGGAGCTATGAAATTCATACAACCTTTAGTAGATAGTGGAGATATAAATATTGTTACAGATTTAGCTGTTGATAACTGGGAACCAAACAATGCTTTAAAAATTGTTGAAAATTCTCTAACAGCAAACAATAATGATATCCAAGCTATTTTAGCACCTAACGATGGAACAGCAGGTGCAGCAATATCAGCTTTAACAGCTCAAGGTTTAGCTGGAACAATACCTGTAACAGGACAAGATTCAGAAGTAACAGCAGCACAAAGAATAGTAGAAGGAACTCAAAGTATGACTATATTTAAAGATACAAGAGATCTTGGAAAAGCAGCGATATCTGACGCTATAAAAATAGCTAAGGGAGAAGAAGTTTCTACAAATGGAACAACTAATAATTCAAAAATAGATGTACCATCTGATCTTTTAACACCACTAGTTGTTGATAAAGAAAATATTGATTCTGTATTAATAGATAGTGGTTATATGGAACATAGTGAGGTTTATACTGACTAGTAAAGTATTGTGGGATAGTATATACTATCCCACTATTACCTTTTAAGGGGGTTCTAATATTTTGGAAGAATACATCTTAGAAATGAATAATATTACAAAAGAATTTCCAGGAGTTAAAGCTTTAGATAATGTAAATCTAAAGGTGAAAAAAGGTGAAATACATGCTTTGATTGGTGAAAATGGAGCAGGTAAATCTACCTTAATGAAAATATTAAGTGGTGTTTATGGTGCTGATAGCTATCAAGGCGAAATAATTGTAAAAGGTGAAAAACAAAATTTCCAAACAATAAAAGATAGTGAAAAAGTGGGTATAGGAATAATTTATCAAGAACTTGAATTGATTAAACTATTAAGTATTGCTGAAAACATATTTATGGGAAATGAATTTAAGAAAAATGGTATTATCGATTGGAATAAAACTTATAAAGAAGCAAGAAAAGTACTTAAAGAAGTTAATCTTCAGGACAACCCTAGTACAAAAATAATCGAAATAGGTATAGGTAAACAACAATTAGTAGAAATTGCTAAGGCTTTATCTAAAAATGTAGACATACTTATTTTAGATGAACCCACTGCTGCATTAAATGAAACAGATACAGAAAATTTATTAAATATTATAAGAGAACTTAAAGCTAAAGGAGTTACCTGCATATATATATCTCATAAATTAAGTGAGATAACAGAAATTTCAGATACAGTAACTATTATAAGAGATGGAAAAACAATAACTACAAAAGATATGCATTCTGACGAAAGATTATCAGAAGATGATATTATATCCTATATGGTTGGAAGAAAGCTTACTCAAAGATTCCCAAGAAAAGAACATAAAGCAGGAGCAACAGTTCTAGAAATTAAAAACTGGACAATTAATAGACCTGATTTACCTGATAAAGTAATGATAGATAATGTATCAATTAAAGCTAAAAAAGGAGAAATCCTAGGTATAGCAGGCTTAATGGGTGCAGGTAGGACTGAATTTGTTATGAGCTTGATAGGAGCTTATGGAATAAAAAAATCAGGTGAAATGTATATAGATGGTGAAAAAATCCAGGTAAAAACACCAAGAGAAGCAATAATGAATGGAATTAGTTACTGTTCTGAAGACAGAAAAGGTAAAGGCCTTGTACTTAAGATGGATATTAAGAGTAATATATCTATATCTAGTCTTAGGAGTATATGTAAATTTAATAAGATAAATGGTAATGAAGAAATTAAAATAGTCAATGGTTATAGAAAAGAAATGAATATTAAAACACCTTCTATAGAACAAAAGGTCGGAAATTTAAGTGGTGGTAACCAACAAAAGGTAGCAGTTGCTAAATGGTTGATGACAAAACCTAAAGTTCTCATTTTAGATGAACCTACTAGAGGTATAGATGTAGGAGCTAAATATGAGATTTATAATATTATGAATAATTTAATTGATCAAGGGGTTGCAATAATTATGATATCCTCTGAGCTTCCAGAAATACTAGGAATGAGTGATAGGATAATAGTAATGAATCAAGGCAAATTCACCGGGGAGCTCGATTATAAAGATGCAACTCAAGAAAAAGTTATGTTTTATGCCACAGGAGGTAGATAATATGTCAGAAATAAAAATTGAAAATAAAAATCCAAATAAAAAACCTTCAGGTTTGGATTCTATTAAGAAAAGTTTGAAACTAAATATCAAAAATTATACTATGTTCATAGCTTTGATATTTATAGGTTTATTATTTACAATATTAACTCCAAATGGAATTTTCTTTACAGCTAGAAATTTATCTAATTTGTTATTACAAACTGCATATGTTGCTATTGTAGCTTGTGGTATGCTACTTGTTATAGTAATTGGACATATAGATTTATCTGTTGGATCTATTTGTGGATTTACTGGAGCTATAGCTGCACTTTTACAAGTTAATTACGGATGGCCTACAGTGCCGGTTATTATAGTTACATTATTAGTTGGATTTTTAGCTGGTGCTTGGCAAGGTGCTTGGGTTGCTTATGGTGGGCTTCCTGGATTTGTAGTTACCTTAGGTGGTTGGCTCTTATTTAGAGGATTAGTTATAGGGGTTACAAAAGGACAAACTATTGCACCTCTTCATGATAGTTTTGCAGCTTTAGGTCAAGGTTATCTACCAAGTTTTATTAAAGATTCTCCCGTTAACTTTACATCTATTTTAGTGGCAATTATCGCAATTGTAGCTTATATTTTATTTCAATACAAAAGTCGTAAATCTAGACAAAATTATGGTTTTGATGTTGAATCTAAATCAGCTTATTTAGCAAAGACAATTACTATATCTGTTATAATAGCTTTATTCTTCTTAATAACTATTTTATATATGGGAATACCATATTCAATATTAATAGTTATTGGTCTAGTTTTACTCTTTGTATTTATAACTAATAAAACCTCGTTTGGAAGATATGTATATGCTATTGGAGGAAATAAAGAAGCAGCAAGGTTATCTGGTATAAATATACAAAGGACAACTATGAAAGTATTCATTATAATTGGTGTTCTATCTTCCGTATCTGGTTTAGTTTTTACAGCAAGATTGAACTCTGCAACTGCATCAGCTGGAAATCTTCTTGAGATGGATGCTATAGCTGCTTGCTATATTGGTGGTGCTAGTACATTAGGTGGAGAAGGAACTATTATTGGAGCTATGATTGGAGCACTTATAATGTCCACTATTAACAATGGAATGAGTTTAATGAATGCTTCAACTACTTGGCAATATGTAGTTAAAGGACTTATTCTAATGCTTGCAGTATTTATAGATTTTGCAACAAGAAAAAAGAAATAAACTGATTTTTAGTATAAATAGTTAAAAT
>DAOUPR010000018.1 GCA_030626065.1 Clostridium sp.
ATAGCAGGTACTACTCCTAAACCTTGGAGTAAGAGAAACATATTAAGGATAGTTAGAGCATATGAATAATCTCCGTAATCTTTTTGAGATAAAATTCTAACTAAGACTAATGATGATGCAAACTGAACTATTTTATTTAAAAAATTAGCGCTGAATATATGTACGAATCCGTTTTTTATAGCAAATTTTATTTTTGAATTATTATCCATATTATACCTCTCGTTATTGTGATTAAGTTCAAAAGTATTATATCATTCAAAGAAATTATTTACAATCTGTACAAGGGTTATACTGTGAATTATATTAGCAGTTAAGTCGAAAATTTAATAATAGATGTATAAAAAAAAGAGTCTTGGTTAATAATATCCAGGTAAGGAGGGATATTATGGAACAAGTATGTTGTGAAAAAAGAGAAAAAGATTGCCATAATAGTGCTAAGAGAGTAAGAAGAGAAGGTAAAGTGCCAGGGGTTTTGTATGGCAAAAACATTGATACTACGTTGATAGCATTTGATAAGAAGGATTTGAGCCAAGAGATACATAAAGATGGCGAACATGCAGTTTTTGACTTAGAATTAGACCACAAGTCACATAAGGTAATTATTAAAGAACTTCAAAGAGAATCCTTAAATCATGAGATAGTTCATGTTGATGTTGAAGAAATAAACAAAAATAATAAGATACAAACTGAAGTACCTGTTATTCTAAAGGGTGAAGGTGCTGTTTTGAGTAAAGGTGGCGTTTTACAAAAGGAAAAAGATAAGGTGAAAATTAAGTGCTATCCAGATGAGATACCTAAATTTATTCAAGTTGATGTATCAAATATGGATATTGGTTCTGTATATAGAGTAAGTGATGTTGAAGTTGGGGAAGAAATTTCTTTTACCTCAGACTTAGATACTATACTATTTTCAGTAAATTATATTAGTGATAAAGTTGAAGAAGAACTTGAAGATGAAAAAGATACTCTTAAGAGTCTTGTTAAAGATGAATTAGCATATAAAAAAGAAAAAGAGGAAGAAGAGTAGAAGATATATAACTATAAAAAATATAACAGTTAGAGTTTAATTTTCTAAATGTTATATTTTTACTTAAGTATTGTATTATATTGCCATTATAATGTATAATGGCAATATAATATTTTGAGGAGGATTTTAATGAATTATCAAGATAAGTACAAAGAATGGTTAACTTCATCAATAATTGATGAAAAAACAAAAAACGAACTTAAAGAGATTGAGGATGAAAAAGAAATAGAGGATAGATTTTATAAAGATTTAGAATTTGGTACAGGTGGATTAAGAGGTGTAATTGGAGCCGGTTCAAATAGATTAAATGTATATACTGTAGGTAAAGCAACTCAAGGTCTTGCTGATTATTTATTAAATAGTTATACTGGACAAGAAATTTCAGTAAGCATTGCTTGTGATTCTAGAAATATGTCAAAAGAATTTGCAGAAAGTGCAGCAACAACTTTATGTGCTAATGGAATAAAAGTAAATTTATTTGAAAGCTTAAGACCAACACCAATGCTATCATATACAGTAAGAGAATTAGCATCAAAAGCTGGAATAGTTGTTACAGCTTCTCATAATCCAAAGCAATATAACGGTTATAAGGTATATGGAGAAGACGGTGGACAAGTAGTAGATGCACCTGCAAAGGAAATAATTGGTTTTGTGAATGAAGTTGTAGACTTCGACCAAATTAAAACAATGAGTTATGATGAAGCTATAGAAAAGGATCTTCTTAGCATAATAGGGGAAGAAGTTGATAAAAAATATTACGAGAAAGTGAAGGGACTTTCTATAAGAAATAAACTTATAAAAGATAAAGCTAAAGATTTGAAAATTATTTATACTCCAATTCATGGGAGTGGAAATGTGCCTGTAAGAAGAGTATTGAATGAATTAGGATACGAGAATTTATCAGTTGTAAAGGAACAGGAATTACCGGATGGTAATTTCCCAACTGCAAGTTATCCTAACCCTGAAGAACCAGCAGTTTTCAAAATAGCTTTAGACATGGCTAAAGAAATACAGCCCGATATTATTTTTGGAACTGACCCTGATTGTGATAGAATTGGGGCGGTTGTAAAAGATAGTTCTAATGAATATAGAGTCTTAACAGGAAATCAAATGGGAATATTATTAACTGACTACATACTATCTTCATTAAAAGAAGAAGATAAAATGCCAAAGGATGGTGTGGTAGTTAAGACAATAGTTACATCTGAAATGGCAAGAAAAATTGCAGACAAGTATGAAGTTGAAATAATAGATACATTAACTGGTTTTAAATATATTGGGGAAAAAATTAAAGAATTTGAAAAAACTAAGGAAAACACATATTTATTTGGATTTGAAGAAAGCTATGGATATTTAGCAGGTGATTTTGTTAGAGATAAGGATGCAGTAATTGCAGCAGCACTAATTTGTGAAATGACATTATATTATAAAGAAAAAAGACTAAGTTTATATGAAGCGTTAATGGAGTTATACAAAGAACATGGTTTCTTTAAAGAAAGTTTACTTTCTATAAAATTAGAAGGAAAAGAGGGGCAAGAAAAAATTACAAATGCTCTTGATTATTTGCGAAATTCTATGGAAAATAACATTGATGGCGTAAAAATTGTTAAAACTTTTGATTATAAATGGAGTCTAGAAAAAGATTTAGTTAATTTAACCGAAGAAAAAATTGATTTACCAACATCAAATGTTTTGAAATTTGTACTTGAAGATGGTTCTTGGTTTGTTGTAAGACCATCAGGAACAGAACCTAAAATGAAGATATATCTATCTGTAATAGGTGATAGTTTGGATGATGCAGAGAATGAAATGGAAGTTTTTACAAATTCAGTCACGAAAATAATAAATATGGCAACAAAATAGACTAAAAAAGCTGCTGGATAAGCAGCTTTTAAATTTTTTGTGAATTTAAATAAAAAAAAAGAGATTTTTTGCTCAGTTTTGTATATAATTTAAGAGGCAATTATTATAATTAGCAAATTTGTAATTATTAATATTAAATATCATAGGAGGCTTTATGGCAATAAAAGAAAGTTTTAGAAATAGAATAGATGATATATTATTTTTAAGTATTAATCAGGAAAGAATTAAAGGATTATTTGGAGTTAATATAAAAGAAGAGATTTATATGCCAATTTCAGCAAAGAGTTTAATAGAAAAAATTCAAAAGGGTAATGAAGTTGATGAAATTTCTATTGGTTACTTTGTGGAAGGTATGTTCACGGTTTTAGGGTTAGATAAAGATTTTAAATTCAATAGATATTACATTGAGTTATTAAAAAATCTTGATAAGAGCGTGGAGTATGTAAAAGGATTAATTGCGAAACAAGTACGAACCAAAAAATATGAAGAAGCATATATATTACTAAAAGGTCTATCTTTAGTAAAAAATAGTGAAGAAGTGAATGAAAAACTATTAATGTTAGCAAATGAGCTTAGAAAAAATAATAAAGATTATGATAAGGAATTATTGGACATAATTGAAATGAGTAAAGAGATACAAAATAATAAAATGTCGCACATATACTACGCAGAGTATTTGAAAGAAAAAGGGGATTCAGAAAAAGCGCTATTCCACATAAATGAGTTTATCAGAAAAGGTGGAACGGAAACGACTGAGATAACAGATGTAAAAGAATCTTTGAAAAGAGGGGTAGAATTTTCTAAGGCGAAAGAGCTGGTATATGATAATCCAGAAGAAGCTTTGAAAATATTGGTGCCTTTTCTAAAAGAAATGGGAAATGAAGCTAGTATTTATTATTATATAGCTATAGCCTATAGAAATTTAGAAAATTTTGATAAAGCAATATTCTATTTAAATGATGGAATAGCAATTGATAATTCATTTCCAGAGATGTTTAATGAAATGGGGATTAATTTAGCTTCTATCGGTAATTATAAAGATGCTATAGAATATTTAAGAAAGGCTTTTGAAGCAACTAAATCCATTGAAATTTGTACAAATTTGATTATGTGCTATCTAAATATTCAGGATGAGGAACAAGCAAAATATCACTTTGAATTGGCCAAGAAAATTGATGAAAATGATGATGTTTTAAAAGAAATAGAAAGATATTTTAATTAAATATTACATCAGATAAAAAAAACTGTAATAATTTTTTAATAAGTAATGAAAATATATGGTGTATAATTACTCTGGAATGTGAAGCAAAATACATACATTAATTTGCGTAGGAGTGTTGTTTTTGAAAAGTAAGTATAGGTTTTATATATTAGATATAATTATTGTAGTTGCTTCAATATACTTTTCGTTATTACTTAAATTTGAGATGAATATTCCTCAAAGTTATGTATCACTTTTAGGAATTGCGTTACTTTCTATTATTATCTTAACCTTATTTTTCAATAAAATATTTAATTTATATAATTGTATGTGGAAATATGCAACAGTTCAAGACTTTTTAGCCACTGTTATTTCCAGTTCAATATCAAACATTATATTTTTTATATTTAGTTATATTATATACTATAGAAAATTAAGTTATATTGAAGTTAAAATGCTAATTACGTTACATATTATTTATTGGCTTTTAGCTACTATAATGATGATGTTTGTAAGATATTTGGCTAAGCTTGGGGCTAATAAAGGCACTAAGTTTATTGAGAAGAAAAATAAAATAAATATTTTGATTTTTGGTGCTGGTGATGCTGGAGTAATGCTTTTAAATGAAATTAAAAGGCATAGATCTTTAAATTACAAAGTAGTGGGATTTATAGATGATGACCCTTGTAAAGTTGGGAAAAGTATATGCGGGATAAGGGTTTTAGGAAATAGAGAAAGTATTGATATGATTAGCAAAGAAAATGAGGTTGAAGAGATACTAATAGCAGTTCCTTCACTTCCGTTTATGAGTAAAAAAGAAATATATAATATTTGTAAAAATACAGGGTGTAAATTAAAAACTCTTCCTGGATTATATGAGATTATTAATGGTGATGTAAATATTAATCAACTAAGAGAGGTTGATATAAATGATTTGCTTGGAAGAAAATCGATTAAATTAAATAATGAAAATATTAATAAATACATTAATGATAAGGTTGTTTTAGTTTCAGGAGGCGGTGGGTCTATAGGGTCTGAGCTTTGTAGACAAATTACTAAATTTAAACCCAAAAAGCTTTTGATTTTAGATATTTATGAAAATAATGCTTATGATCTTCAAATGGAACTAAAAAGAGAATATAGAGAATTGGATTTAGAAGTAATAATAGCATCTATTCGTGATAAAACAAGGATTGAAGAGGTTTTTGATAAATATAGACCTTATGTTGTATTCCATGCAGCAGCACATAAACATGTGCCATTAATGGAAGATAATCCAAAAGAAGCGATAAAAAATAATATTATTGGGACTTATAACTTGGTGAAATGTAGTGACAAATATGCTGTAAAGAAATTTGTTCAGATAAGTACTGATAAAGCAGTCAATCCTACCAATGTTATGGGGGCTACTAAACGATTTTGTGAAAAAATAATCCAAGGTTTTGCTAAAGAAAGTAGCACAGAATATGTTGCTGTTAGGTTTGGTAATGTACTAGGTAGTAATGGCTCAGTTATACCATTATTTAAAAAACAAATTTCTTCTGGTGGACCTGTTACAGTAACGCATCCAGAGATTAATAGGTTTTTTATGACAATACCAGAGGCAGCGCAATTGGTAATACAAGCAGGTGCAATTGCAAAAGGTGGAGAAATTTTCGTTTTAGATATGGGTAAACCTGTTAAAATTGTAGATTTAGCAAAAGATTTAATAAGACTTTCGGGTTTGAAACCGGATGAAGATATTAAAATAGAGTATTCTGGATTAAGACCAGGTGAAAAATTATATGAAGAACTATTAATAGATAAAGGTGCATTAACCACAACAGAATATGAAAAGATTTTTGTAGAACAACCGCATTTTTATGAATTAAAGTATATTGATAATTCAATAAATGAGTTTAAAATGGTATTAGAAAAAGATGATATTGCTGTCATTGATTTGCTCAAAGAAAAAGTGGCTACTTATAAACCAAATGAAAAATAAATAAAAAGAAAAAAATGTATCGGAAAGGACGTATTATGGAAGTTAAATTATTGGATTTAAAGAAGCAGTATAATAAAATTGAAGATGATATTAATAAAGCTATTAAAGAGGTTTTGGAATCAACTAAATATGTTATGGGACCAAACGTAAAAGAATTAGAAAAAGAAATTGCGGCTTTTTCAGAGGTTAAGTATGGCATTGGAGTTGCAAATGGAACAGATGCATTAATGCTTTGTTTAAAGGCTTTAGGTATTGGAGCAGGCGATGAAGTTATTACTACACCATTTACTTTTTTTGCATCAGCTGAAACCACTTCTGTTGTGGGAGCAACACCAGTTTTTGCGGATATTGAAGAAGATACTCTTTGTATTGATCCAGACAGTATAGAAAAAAAGATAACTGATAAAACTAAAGCTATAATTCCAGTTCATATTTTTGGTCAGATGTGTGATATGGACAAGATTATGCAAATAGCAGAAAAACATAATTTATATGTAATAGAAGATGCTTGTCAAGCTATTGGAGCAAAATATAAAGGAAGAAAGGCTTGTTCTATAGGACACGTAGGTTGTTATTCGTTTTTCCCTACTAAGAATTTAGGTGGTTATGGAGACGGAGGAATGATTGTAACTAATGATGAAAAATTAGCTGATAAAATTAAACTTTTAAGAGTTCATGGTAGTAATAAGAAGTATATACATAGTGCTATAGGTCATAATAGTAGACTTGATGAACTTCAAGCTGCAATATTAAAAGTTAAATTTCAATATATAGAGGAATGGAACAATTTAAGACTAGAAAAAGCTGAATATTATAATAAGCTTTTAGAAGATACTGAATTAGTTTTACCAACTATAAGAAGAGATACTAAGCATGTTTTTCATTTGTATTCAGTACAACACAAAGATAGAGATAAACTAACAGCATACTTGAAAGAAAACGGAGTATCAACAGGTACTTATTATCCAGTACCAGTTCATTTCCAAGAAGTATATGAATATTTAAATTACAATGAGGGAGATTTACCAGTGTCAGAAGATGCTTGTACAAAAACTTTTGCACTTCCGCTTTATCCAGAGATAACTAGAGAAGAACAAGAGTATGTGGCTAAAAAAGTTAAAGAATTTTTTAATAAATAATTTATTAAGGATGTTATTATATGAATATACTTGTTATTTCTCACATGTATCCAAATACTTACAATTCTATTAGTGGGATTTTTGTTCATAAGCAGGTTAAAGAGTTAATTAATCTTGGACATAATGTAAGGGTAGTAAGTCCAATACCATGGACTCCTTTTCCTTTAAATAGACTTAAAAAGAAATGGAGTTCTTATGACAATATTCCTAAGAAATCAATAATAGATAATGTTGAAGTTTTTTACCCTAGATATTTAGAATATCCTAGAGGAATTCGAATGCATAAATCTGGAATGAACATGTACAAAGGGGTATTTAATTTGATAGAAGCATTGCATGAAAATATAGCATTTGATATTATACATGCTCATGTTGCTTTACCTGATGGTTATTGTGGAATGAAAATTAGTAAAAAACTTAAGCTACCACTAATTGTGACGGTACATGGTCAAGATTTTCAACATACAATTAATAAAAATGGAATGTGCAAAAAAAATATTGATGAAGTTATGAATTATTGTGAAGAAATTATTACGGTGAGTAATAAATTGAAAAATGGAGTAAAAAGAGAAGCGTATTTTAATAAAATTAAAGTTATACATAATGGTATTGATATAGAAGATTTTAAAAGTATTGATAATACTAAAAGAATAGTAAATTGTGATAATATTATGTTAGTAAGTGTTTCTAATCTTTACAAAGAAAAGGGTATTGATTTAAATATAAAGGCCGTAAATGAATTAATAAAAGGAAATAATAAGGTGCATTATTTTATAGTTGGAGATGGACCAGAAAGAGAAACACTAGAGGATTTAGTGGAAAGTTTAGAATTAAAAGAGTTTGTTACTTTTGTAGGTAGACTTCCACATAAAGATGCTATGCAATATATTAGTAAATGTGATATTTATTCTTTGCCCAGTTATAATGAGGGATTTGGAATTTCTTATATTGAAGCAATGTATTTAGAAAAACCTATTATTGCAGTTAAAGGACAAGGGATTGAGGACATTATAAGGAATAAATACAATGGAATATTGGTACAAGGAAAAAATATAGATAGTTTAGTGGAGGCATTAAATTATCTGATAATAAATCATGATAAATCTAATGAAATTGGAGAAAATGCAAAAAAAGATATTATTAATAATTTAACATGGGGAAATAATGTAAAGTTATTAATTCAAGAATATGAAAATTGTATTAATAGGAGGATACTAGATTGAGATTAAAAGAAACTTTAATAAATAGAATAAAAAATAAGGATATTAAAATAGGAGTTGTAGGATTAGGATATGTGGGACTTCCTTTAGCTGTAGAAAAAGCAAAAGCAGGATATAAAGTTATTGGGTTTGATGTTCAGGATGAAAAAGTGAATATGGTAAATGAGGGTCATAACTATATCGGTGATATTATAGATGAAGAATTAGAAGTATTAGTTAGAGATGGTATGTTAAAGGCTACTACTGATTTTTCCTTTGTAAAAGATGTTGATGCTGTTGCAATAGCTGTTCCTACACCATTAGATAAGTTTAAACAACCTGATGTTTCTTATGTAGAAGCGTCAACACGGTCTATAGCTAAATATTTACATAAAGGGATGGTTGTTGTTTTAGAAAGTACTACATACCCAGGAACTACTGAAGAAATTGTTAAACCTATATTGGAATCAACAGGTTTGAAATGTGGTGAAGATTTCTTTTTAGCTTTCTCTCCTGAAAGAGTAGATCCAGGAAATAAAATATACAAGACAAAAAACACTCCTAAAATTGTTGGTGGATGTACACCTGATTGTGCTGAAATTGCAGCAGAATTATATAAACACGTTTTAGAAGGTGAAATTCATACTGTCTCATCTCCAGCAGTTGCAGAGATGGAAAAAATATTAGAAAATACATTTAGGCATATAAATATCGGACTTGTAAATGAAATGGCTATTTTATGTAAGAAAATGGGTATTGATATTTGGGAGGTTATAGATGCAGCTAAAACAAAACCTTATGGATATATGGCTTTTTATCCAGGTCCAGGTTTAGGAGGACATTGTATACCACTTGATCCTTTTTATTTAACTTATAAGGCCAGAGAGTATGATTATCATACAAGGTTAATTGAAACAGCTGGTGAAATAAATGATTTTATGCCCGAATTCGTAGTTGATAATGCAATGAAATTTTTGAATCAAGATAAAAAGGCAATGAATGGAGCAAAAGTTTTATTATTAGGTGCTTCATATAAGAAAGATATTGATGATATGAGAGAATCACCTACTTTGAAAATTATTGAACACCTAGAGAAAAATGGTGCTGAAATAATAATTAATGATCCATACATACCAACTTTTAAACATAACGGTAAAGTATATGAAACCATACAATGGGAAGACTTTATTGATAAAGCTGATATAACAATTATTACTACAGATCATAGTTGCTATGATTATCAATCAATTGTAGATAGATCACAAATTATTTATGACACAAGAAATGCTACAAAGAATGTTGTTAACAATAGAGAAAAAATAAATAAATTATAAGGAATAATCTACAATTTGAAGTTTGAAATTTCATAAACTTTCTTAGAAATGGATTATTGATTATGTAATAAAAATAATAGGATAAACTATATGTTTATCCTTTAAATCTGAGATTAGGAGTGATTAAGATGAGGAAATTTAAAATTGCAATCATTGGTTGTGGAAGAATTTCTTATAAGCATCTACAGGGGATATTAGATAATAGAAATGAAATGGAACTTGTTGCTCTCTGCGATATATCAGTTGATAAGGCAAATGGTAGACGAGAAGAGTACTTATCAAAATTAAATAGTAGTGATGTTAACAGTGAAATATCTATTTATGAAGATTATAAGAAAATGATTGAAAAAGAAGAAATAGATATTATTTCTATATCTACTGAAAGTGGATATCATCCTGCAATAGCAATTTATTGTATGGAAAGAAAAAAACATATTATCGTTGAAAAGCCAATGGCTCTTTCTGTAAAAGATGCTGATAATATGATTCAAACTGCAAAGAGCAACAATGTGAAGTTGTGTGTTTGTCACCAAAATAGATTCAACGAACCAATACAAAAATTGAGAGAAGCAATTGATGGAGATAGATTTGGTAATTTGATTAATGGAACAGCAAGAATACTATGGAACAGAAATATGGGTTACTATGAGCAGGCACCTTGGAGAGGTACTTGGGAGCTGGACGGGGGAACCTTAATGAATCAATGTATTCATAATATTGATTTACTTCAGTGGATGATGGGTGGAGAAATTGATACAGTATTTGCAATGGCTGATACATATATTAGAGATATCCAAGGTGAAGATTTTGGAGCGATTATGATTAGGTTTAAAAATGGAGCAATTGGTTTAGTTGAAGGTTCAGCTTGTGTATATCCTAAAAATTTGGAAGAAACTCTTAGTATTTTTGGCGAAAAAGGTACAGTTTGTATTGGAGGCCTTGCAGTTAATAAAATTGAAACTTGGAGATTTGGTGATGAGATAGATTCAGAAAAAGAGATATTAGAAAATCAAGGCGGTGACCCAGATAGTGTTTATGGATATGGGCATTCCCCATTGTTTAAAGATTTTATTGATGCTATAAATGAAGATAAAGAGCCTTTGATTAGTGGAGAACAAGGAAAGAAAGCTTTATCAATAATTCTTGCAGCATATAAATCTAGAAAAACAGGATTACCTGTGAAATTTCCCTTAGAAGATTTTTCAACTATGGAAATGATAGATAACTTAGCTAAATAGCATAGGAGGTAAATCGATGAACTATATTTCAGAAAAAGCTATTGTAGGAAATAATACTCAAATAGGGAAATTTGTAATCGTTGAAGATGGCGTTAAAATAGGAGATAATTGCATTATAGGACATAATGTAGTAATAAAAGAAAATAGTATTATAGGTAATAATATTAGAATTGACGAAAATACTGTAATTGGTAAAAAACCTATGAGGTCCGTTAATAGTATATTTAAGGATGAAGAACAATTACCACCTTGTGAAATAGGTGATGAATGTTTGATAGGAGCAGGAGTAATTATTTATTGTGGATGTACTATTGGAGAAAAAACATTAGTAGCAGACATTGCAACTATTCGTGAGAATGTAGCTATAGGTACTAAAACAATTATAGGTAGAGGTGTAGCAGTTGAAAATTTCTGTAATGTAGGTAACTATTGTAAATTAGAATCGAATGCGTATATAACGGCCTATTCAACTATTGAAGATAATTGTTTTATTGCGCCTTGTACTGTTACTTCAAATGATAATTTTGCCGCAAGATCTAAAGAAAGATATGGTAATTTTAAAGGAGTTACCGTTAAAAAAGGTGGCAGAATCGGTGCAGGAACTGTTATTTTACCAGGTAAAGTAATTAATGAAGATGGATTTGTGGCAGCAGGAAGTGTAGTAACTAAAGATGTTTCTTGTAGAAAAATAGTAGTGGGAAATCCTGCTAAAGAGTTTAAAGATGTTCCTGAGGATCAATTGCTAGAAAATCAGTAAAATATTGTTGAGGTGTAAGAATGAGAATTTGTATGTTAACATCGGGGCATGATCCTTTAGATAATAGGATTTATTATAAAGAGCTATTGTCCTTAAGAAAAATATATAGTGAAATATTTATAGTTGCACCCGGAGATGAAGATTTTATAACTGATGAGGGTATTCAAATTAAGACTTTTAGGAAGAGAAAAGTCTGGTATGATAGAATTAGACCTATGAATGAAATGTATAAAATTGCTCTGGAAGTAGATGCTGATATTTATCATGCACATGAACCAGATTCCTTTAAAGTAGCCCTAAAATTAAAAGATAAACTAAATACAAAGGCAATATATGATTCCCACGAATATCATCCCGAAGCATTTGCAGAGCATTTTTCAATAGGGAAAAACATAATTGAAAAACTGATTTTTTTATTTGAAAAAAAGATTGCTAAAGAAGCGGATTATATAATAACAGTTAATAATATTTTAGTTGATAAATTTAAAGAATATAATAATAATGTATCTTTAATACCAAATTATCCTGTGCTAGTAGGTGAAAATTTTGAAAAAGAGTATCAGGATAAACCTGTATTTATTTATGTTGGTGGATTAAGAGAAGATAGAGGGATTATTCATATACTTGATTCTTTAAGTTTAGTAAAAGGAGAGTATAAATTTATTTTTATTGGTCCGTATGAAACAGAAGATTTGGAAAAAAAAATAAATGAGATGCTTTCTACTGAATTAAAAGGAAAGGATATTTTATTTACGGGTAAAATTCCGCATAAAGCTGTTTTTGAATATTTAAAGATAGCTGATGCAGGATTTGTGCTATTACAACCTGATAATTGGAGATATGTTAATTCAGAACCAATAAAACTGTTTGAGTATATGATGACTAAGACAGCAGTAATTGCTAGTGATTTCCCAATGATGAGCAAAATAATAAAAGTATCTAAATCAGGAATGGTAGTTAAACCTAATGATATTAATTTAATTGCAAAGGCAATAGATGAAGTGGGCTATAATAGAGAAAAAACGAAAAATATGGGTGAATGTGGAAGTGAATCGGTTAGAAAAGAATATAATTGGAGTAAAATAGAGAAAAGGATTTTAAAGGTATACGAAGATTTAGAAACTCAATAATTGATAATAATTATATTTGGGAGTTGTTAGAATGATAAAAAAAACATTAAAATTTAAAATAATCGTTTTATTAACCATACTTGTTTTGATTTCTTCGTTTTTTTGGAAACATTACCTGAATGTCAAAATAGAAAATAATGATTTATCTAAGGATATAGAAATTGAGGAAACACAAGATAAAATTATTGTGGATGTTTGGTTAGAAAAAGATAGTACAGTACAAACCAGGGAATATCAAATAGAAAAATTTAATCAAAATAATGAAAAGGTATATATTAATTTTAATGTGTATGATCAAGATTATGACAATCTCTTAAAAATAACTACTTCTTTAGACAATGGACCGGATATAATGACTTATGGGACTTATGATTTAATTAGAGAGAATGATTTGTTATATCTAAATGATTTAGATATTGATGCAAAAAAAAATAATAAGGATACGTCTGCTTACTATAATGGAAATATTATTGGGACTAGAATCAATGAAGATAATGTTAAATTAATTTGGAATAAAGATTTATTTGAAAAAGCAGGATTAAATCCCGATAATCCGCCTAAGACCTGGAAAGAACTTATATCATATAGTGAAAAAATTAAAGAATATGATAACACGATAGCACCATTTGCCTTTCCAATTACAAATTATAATGAATTTAAAATATCAATTGGTGAACCAAGTGTTAATTTAAGTGATATATATACAAATTTTTGGAATTATAATAAAGGGAACTTTGAGTTTGAGTTTGCAGATAACATATTAAATATATACAATAGTTTGTATACTGAGGATATGTTGCCAGAAGACTTTTATAAAAAAACTAGGGATAATTTAAGAACTGATTTTTCTATGGGAAAAATAGCTATGATGATAAGTTCTTATGAAGATAAAGTATACTTTAAAAATATTATCCCTTTTTCAGTTGATTTAGGAGTAGCTGATATTCCAAAGTTTAATATAAAGGATAGTGATAACTATTATTATATTTCAAATGATAATTTTATTTGTATAAATAATTCATATTTAGAAAAGGGCGAAAAAGAAAAAAAAGCAATACTAGAAGTTTACAATTTTCTGATTTCTAGCGATACTAATAATGAACTGAATAAATTGAGTTTGATTGTTTCACCATTAGTAGAATATGAATCTGGTAAAGATTGGTTTTTAACTGGTTATGATAAAGTTGAAAATTTCACCAATGAAATATTGGACCCAGCTATTTATATGAGTAGAGATTCGGTAAAAACAATTGAATTATGCGTAGATGCCATTTTAGGAGAAAAAACAATAGAAGAATCAATTGATGAGTTAAATTTGATTTATAAGAATGCATATGATTTAACTGATAAGTATAATAATTTAGATTTTGATTATTATATAATGAATTCAGAAAATGAGGAGAAATAGATTGAATGTAAAACGGATATCAAAATATATTATTTTCAATAAGAATATAGTAGCGTTAGCCTTAATTATCTCGTTAATTATTTGTACTTATAATTATTCAGACTTTGGGGTAAAAGAATTATTGATGATTTTTATTGCAACAAATTTATTAGTATATATGATATATCTGATAACTAAAGATGTAAAAAATTCATTATATTTATTTATTTTATGTTTGCCGATTTTAGTAACTGCTAGAAGAGTATGTTATTTGGATTTTTTATTTATGAAAGTTACATATGAAAGTATTTATATAACGTCACTTTTTATATTGAAATTCAAGGAAATTAAAAATTATTATAGAAAGTATTATTTAGAAAATAAGTTTAGTAATTTTATGGTTTTAATAATTCTGCTTTCTATATTTTCTTTAAATAGTATAATATTTTCTAGCGATATTATTATGAGTTTAAGATATGTTTGTTTAGGGGTTTTTATTCCAATTATGTTTATGGTAGAAATAAAAGTATTTTTTAGTAAAAGTGATGTAATAAAAGTTTACTATTTACTTATTTTAAATATAAATTTTAGTTGTTTATATGGATTTTTTCAAATAATTTCAGATGGGTTTGAGTTTGAAGTAATAAAGGCTAATAGAGCTTTTATTACCTTTGGGTATCACAATGTCAATATTTTTGCAGGAATATTGTTATTGATAATACCGCTGGTTTTAGACTTGATATTGTATAAGCAAAATTCAGTAAGAATTAAGATATTTCTTTATATATCATTATTTATTCAAATGTTCGCTTTATGGATTTCATACACAAGAGGGGCGTGGATAACATTCCTAATATGTATATTTATTATGTTGATTAGTAAAAGATTTAGAAAAATACTAATAATTTATAGTGCATCTATGTTAGTAGTAATAAAGCCGTTATTTTCATACATAATTTCTAGAGGTTATGGTGCGATTACGATTCTATCCAATCAATCCGCAACTAGTAGGATTCAAGGAATATTTACTTCTTTTAAGATAATGTTAACTTTCCCTTTTGGCATTGGTATGGGTAATTATCAAGAAGTTTATAGAAATTTTGTTTTAGATGGATATATGATAATACCAAAAAAAATTAGATGGAATATGAATGCTGCAACATATACATTAGAACATGCTCACAATTTGTTTTTACAAATAGGAGTAGAATTAGGTATTGTAACATTGATTGTGTTTATATTAATGGTTGTAAATAGAATAATAATAGCGTCTAAAAATTATTCCATAAATAGGGGGATGATAGCTGGTATTATTCTTTATATGATATATTCATTAATAACTGGAAATGAATTTAATCATAAAGGTGTTATTACAGGAACCTTAATATTATATATATATTTTAGTTTAATTCAAATTAACTTTGAAAAACAATAATATTTTTTGGGTGGTAAAAAATGAATAATATTAAAAGTAGTTTAGTATCTGTAGTTATTCCATGTAAGAATGAAGAACAATATATAGGTAAATGTTTAGATTCATTTGTTTCACAATCATATAGTAATGAATTATTTGAAGTACTTGTTTGTGACGGTATGTCTGATGATGGAACTAGGGAAATTGTTAAAGAATATGAAAAAAAATATAGAAATATTAAGCTATTAGACAATTCAGGTATTACAGCGCCCATAGGTATGAATGTAGGTATAAATAATTCAAATGCGGACATTATAATTATTTTTGGTGCACATGCTTATGCTGATAAATATTTTATTGAGAATAACGTAAAAGCTTTAAATAAAGATGCTAAAATAGGATGTGTTGGTGGACCGATAGAAACAATTAACGAAAACAAGGTAGGTAAAGCTATTGCTCTAGCAATGAGTTCTCCTTTTGGAGTTGGAAATGCTTTGTTCAGGTATTCAAAAAAAGAAATGTTTGTTGATACTGTTGCTTTTGGAGCTTATAAGAGAAAAGTGTTAGATGAAATAGGATATTTTGATGAAGAATTAGTTAGAAACCAAGATGATGAAATTAATTTTAGAGTAACAAAAGCAGGGTATAAAATACTGTTATCCCCAAATATTAAATCTAAATATTTTAGTAGAGGTTCTCTTAGAAAATTATGGAGACAATATTTTCAATATGGGTTTTGGAAAGTTAGAGTAATGCAAAAACATGGGAGAACAGCATCTATTCGTCATTTGGTACCATTATTATTTGTATCAGCTAATATACTAGGTGCTCTCTTAAGTGTTTTTAGTAGGGTGATTTTTTACTTATGGATTGCTGAGATAATATCATATATCTTATTTGATTTATTATTTTCATATAAGCAGTCAAAAGATAACAGAGATGTATTTGGTTATTTGTTTGAAATTTTTCCAATACTACATATAAGTTATGGATTAGGATTTATTGAGGGATTATTTTCATTCTATATAATTAAGTCAAAGAATAATATAGGTAAAAACACAAAATTATCAAGATGATTAGGAGGCAAATATATGTCAAAAGAATGTAAAAGAGAAGAATTTTTACCATACGCTCTTCCATTAATAGAACAGGAAGAAATCGATGAAATGGTTGATACACTAAAGTCAGGATGGGTATCAAAAGGCCCTAAAACTGTGAAATTCGAAAAAATGTTTGCTGAGTTTGTTGGTGCAAAACATGCTATTGCCACTAATAGTGCTACTGCAGCACTGCATATGGCCCTGGTTGTAGCAGGAGTAGGACCAGGAGATGAAGTTATTACGACTCCATTTACATTTGCTTCTACAGTTAATACCATAGTGCATACTGGAGCTACACCTGTATTTGTTGATATTAATGAGGATACGTTATGCATAGACGAAAATAAGATAGAAGATAAAATCACAGAAAGAACAAAAGCAATTGTTCCTGTACACTACAGTGGACATGCTTGCAATATGGATAAAATATTAGAGCTAGGTGAAAAGTATAATTTATTCATATCAGAAGATGCTGCACATGCAGTATGTACTAAATATAAAGATAAGATGATAGGTAGTATAGGTGATACAACATCTTTTAGTTTTTATGCAACTAAGAATTTGTGCACAGGTGAAGGTGGAATGCTAACTACAAATGATGATGAGATTGCAGAAAAAGTTAGAGTAATAAGTCTGCATGGAATGAGTAAAGCTGCATGGGGAAGATATAGCAAAGGTGGATCTTGGAGATATGATATTGAGTATCCAGGGTACAAATACAATATGACAGATATGCAAGCAGCGTTAGGTATTCATCAATTAAATAAATTAGATAGAATGCAAAATAGACGAGGAGAAATTGCTGCAGCGTATAATAATGCTTTTAGCAAAATAGAAGGTATTGCTATACCTAAAATAGCCAATTATTCAAATCATCCATGGCATTTATATACAATAAGAATAGATGAGCAAAAATTAAATATAAATAGAGATGATTTTATTGTTGAATTAAATAATGAAAATATTGGTACTAGTGTACATTTTATACCAGTGCATTTACATCCTTTTTATAAAGAGGAGTTTGGATATAAAGAAGGAGATTATCCAGTAGTAGAAGCTGTGTATAATAATATTTTATCTTTACCGCTTTATCCTAAAATGAGTGATGAGGATGTAGAAGATGTTATTTATGCAGTTAAAAGAATAGTAGATAAATATAAAAAGTAATTTTGATATGAATAATTTATATTACACAAATAAGGATGATTTTGTGGGAGCTAAATCATTCTCATTTATATAAATGTGAAATATTACTGTATTATAATTATTAAATTTTATGCCAATACTATAATTGTAACGAAACTGTCACAAAAATTAATCTTTTATAAACTATTATATTAATTGATAGATAATATAACTAAAATATCTTATAATATAAATAGATTTATAGTTTAGAGTATGGTTAATAGATTTTAGTTGGAATTTATGACGTTACGATATAAGGAGTTGAATATGGAACTAGAAGCAACAAATATAGAATTTATTGAAAATGTAGAATTGTGTGAAAATCAATTATTGATAAAAAGATTTTTAGATATTTTTATGTCAATAATTGGTATAATTGTTTTGTCTCCATTTTTATTAATAATTGTACTAGCAATTAAATTAGAATCGAAAGGCCCAGCAGTTTTTAAGCAAAAGAGAATAGGTAAAGATGATAAACCTTTTACTATATATAAATTTAGGACAATGGTTCAAGGTGCGGATAAAAAGAGGGTTTTAAATATTGATCCCGATAAATTGGGCGAATTTATATTCCAGACAGAAAATGATAGTAGGATAACAAAAGTTGGTGCCTTTTTAAGAACAACTAGTTTAGATGAATTACCTCAACTATTCAATGTCTTATTTGGGAATATGAGTATAGTTGGTCCAAGACCCGAAATTCCTGAAGTTGTTAATTATTATCCAGATAAATATAAACAAAGACTGAAGGTTTTGCCTGGCATAACTGGTCTTGCTCAAATAAGTGGTAGAGGTGAAATTGCATTAGAAAAAACCATTTATTATGATTTAACTTATATAAAGAACTTTTCTGTTGTTAATGATCTCAAAATAATATGGAAAACTTTTGAAATTGTTATAAAAAAAGAAGGCGCAATGTAAGAGGCAGAAGCCTCTTTTTTTTGTTGTATAATATTGCTTAGTTAGAGAAAAATAATAGGGAGGAGTGATGTTATGCAATTTTATGAGGTCATAAACAAAAGAAAAAGTGTAAAGAGATTTAAAAGTACAAAGGTAGAAGAAGAGAAACTTGATCGTATGATTAAAGCAGCTATGGCTGCACCCACATGGAAGAATAGAAGTTCATTTAATTTTATTTTAGTAGATGAAAAAAAGACAAAAGCTTGATGATGTTTTATTAAGTTTATTAAATATATCACAGACAGTTGGGAATACACTAAATCAAAAAAAGGAAAATAAAATGGTAGTTGTAACAGAAGATGGAAAAAAGATAGTTTTAAATAGTGATGGTACTTGGAAAGAGTTTAAAGAAGTAGTGACTTCTAATACTGATTTTGATGTTAGAAAAGTAAATTGGGGGATGAATCAATTAGAAGTAAAAAATACTGAATCATTAGAATTTGTTCTTGATGATGAAGATACGGTTGCTTATAAAGGAAGCCTAAACAATAATAGTTGTCTTGTGGTTTATCGATTTTATAATAATGTATTAGTTTCAATGGATTATATTTTTAACCATACACATTCTGACAATGCAAGATTTGTTAATGAT
>DAOUPR010000146.1 GCA_030626065.1 Clostridium sp.
CCTACTATTCTCGTATCTACACCTAAAAGATTAACTAAAAGTGATACAGTTATAATAGCTACTAAAGCTGCTGGTATAACTTTTGTTAATTTAGGTAAGAAATACATTATTGCCATAGTTAACAGAACCAATCCAATCATTATCCATAGTTGCATCCCTGTCATCCATTGTAATTCACCATTTACTCCAGTTATCTTAAATTGATTCAATTGTGCTATAAAAATAATTATTGCAAGTCCATTCACAAAACCTACCATTACAGGTTGGGGAATAAATCTAACGAATTTACCTAATTTTAATAATCCAACTATAATTTGAATAATTCCCATCACTATTACTGCTAAAAATAAATACTCCACACCATGAGAAGCTACAAGTTCTACCATAACAACAGCTAGTGCCCCTGTTGCTCCTGAAATCATACCAGGTCTTCCACCAAAAATGGATGTTATAAATCCAATTATAAATGCGGCATATAAGCCAACTAAGGGTTTTACTCCGGCAACTAAAGCAAAAGCTACTGCTTCTGGAACTAAAGCTAATGCAACTGTAAGTCCTGATAATACCTCATTTTTTACATTAGTTTCCTCACCCATCATTTGTTTTAATATCATATATTACCTCCAATTTAAATTATGTCGCAAGCACTAATATTATCATAAAATTCTCATATAGTCTATGATAATTAACATTAATTATCTCAGTAGCACCTATATAATTGACAAATCCTTACGTTACCTATAAAATTAATGATTGACTAAAGGTAAAACTTACATTTAAATTTATGTTAAAATAAGTTATCTATATAATAAGGAGAATTAAAATATGAATACTTTTAACGAATTAAATATAAAGGAAAATCTAATTGACGGCCTAAAAAAACAAAGTATAGTAAAACCTACCCCAATTCAAGAATCTACAATATCTCTTCTACTAGAAAATAAAGATGTTATTGCTGAAGCTGTTACAGGTAGCGGCAAAACTCTTGCTTATTTACTTCCCTCTTTTGAAAAAATCGATACCAGTTCAAAAGAATTACACACAATAGTTCTAGCACCTACACATGAACTTGTAGTGCAGATAAATAACGTTATTAAAGACCTTTCTATTCACTCAGGAATACCTGTAAGGTCAACACCTATAATTGGCGAAGTAAATATTAAACGTCAAGTAGAAAGCTTAAAATCAAAACCTCACATTGTTGTTGGCACACCAGGTAGAGTACTTGAGCTAATTAAAATGAAAAAAATAAAAGCCCATCAAGCAAAAACTATAGTTATTGATGAAGCGGATAAATTATTATCAGATAACAATGTTGAATCCGTTAAAGCTGTAATAAAAACTACTCTAAGAGACAGACAGTTATTAGCCTTTTCAGCATCAATTAGCAAACTAACAAGTGAAAGAGCAACAGAACTTATGAAAGAACCACAATTAATAAGTTTAGCTGATGAAAAAGTAAACAATGACATTGAGCATTTCTACATTATATCTACTGTAAGAGATAAAATAAATGTACTAAGAAGTTTAATTCATGCAACTAAACCTAAAAAAGCTATTGTTTTCATAAATAAAAATGAATTAATTCAAGAAATGGTATCAAGACTTAATTACCACAAAATCGACGCTGTTGGTATCTTTGGTAACGCAACAAAAGCCTCTCGCAAAAAAGCTCTCGATGCATTTAAAAGTGGTAAATCAAATATTCTTGTCTCTTCAGATTTAGTAGCAAGAGGACTTGACCTTCAAGATATCACACATGTTATCAATCTTGATATACCTGCCGACTTAGATGAGTATATCCACCGTGTTGGCCGTACTGGTAGAGCAGGAAAAAAAGGCACAGCAATATCGATTATTACCGAAAATGAAAGACGATTCATAAACAAAATTGAAAAATCCAATGGTATTGTAATATCACCTAAGAAACTTTATAAAGGTAAACTAATTAATAGTAAGATTTCTTTCAAGTAAAAATCACAAAGGAGAAAAAATGTTATTTGAACAATTAAATATAATAAAACCAATTCAGAAAGCTTTAAAAGACAGAGGCTATATAGAAACTACTCCGATACAAGAAAAATCAATTCCCACCCTATTAGAAAAAAGAGATTTTGTTGGTTGCGCTCAAACAGGTACTGGAAAAACAGCTGCTTTTGCTATTCCAATATTACAAAATCTTTATATTGAAAAGTTAAACAAAAGAGGACCTAAACCTATTAGAGCCCTAGTATTAGCTCCAACTAGAGAATTAGCTATTCAGATAGGCGAAAGTTTTACAGCTTACGGTAAATACACTAATATTAAAAATCTAGTTGTTTTTGGAGGAGTATCACAAAGACCTCAAACAGATGCCCTTAAATCAGGGGTAGATATACTAGTTGCAACTCCAGGAAGAATGCTTGACTTATATAATCAAAAATTTATCGATCTACGAAATGTAAACTATTTTGTACTTGATGAAGCAGATCGTATGTTAGATATGGGTATGATACATGACGTTAAAAGAATAATAAAACACTTACCTAAAGATAGACAAACACTTTTATTCTCTGCAACTATGCCTAAAGAAATTACAAAATTAGTGAATTCTATTGTAAATGATCCTGTAAAAGTTGAAGTTACACCCGTTTCATCTACAGTAGACACTATTACTCAAAAATTATATTTAGTCAATAAAGAAAATAAAAAAGCTCTACTTAAATATTTATTAAAAGATGAATCTATAGAATCAGTTTTAATTTTCTCAAGAACAAAACGTGGTGCAAATGCACTTACAAAATATCTTGTAAAATGGGAAATACAAGCTGAAGCCATTCATGGAGATAAATCACAAAATGCACGCCAACGTGCCTTAAATAATTTCAAAACAGGTAAAATAAGAGTATTAGTAGCAACAGATATTGCCGCTAGAGGTATTGACGTAAATGAATTATCTCACGTAATCAATTTCAATTTACCTGAAATTCCAGAAACTTATGTTCATAGGATTGGACGTACCGGAAGGGCTGGATTTAAAGGAGTAGCAATTTCTTTCTGTGATGAAGAAGAGAAAAATCATCTTAGAAGTATTGAGAAACTGATAGGCAAGAAGATACCATTAATTGAAGATCATCCTTACGAATTAGTTCCAGGTGCTACACCAGTAGCTAAAAAGAAAAACACTAGTAAGCGTAGTTCCTCTAAAAGCTATGGAAAAAATCCAAATGCTAACAGAAGAAAAAGTAAATCACCAAAACAAACAAATAAATAAAACACAAAAAACATCAAAAGATAATTAACTTTTGATGTTTTTTATTATATCTTATTCTTTTTAATAATTAATAGAACTGTCTTATAAAATCTCTTTAACTCTACCCACAATACCGCTTTGAAGCATTACTTTAATTCCATGAGGATGAGTCTTGGAATTTGTAAGAATCTTTAAAACTACACCTTCTGTTAATTTTCCTGAACGCTGGTCTTGTTTCTGAACAATACTAACTTTTATTCCTGGTTTTATGTTCCCTCTTATATTTCCATTCATATAATTATCCTCTTTTAATCTTCATTATTTACATTTCAACTTTACTTACTTTACGAATTCTACCTTTGATAGGCTTATCTTGCAATTCTCTAAAAACCATTTCACCTTTATTATTTAAAATTTCAACGAAAGTAGATACATCAAGCACATTAATAATTCCAATATCTTGTGCTGTCATCCCCTTAATATTGCATAGTGTACCTACAATATCTACTGGTCTCATCTTTGTTTTCTTGCCAGCATTTATATGTAACTTAATTATTTCTTTACTTAATTTTTCTCCTTTTGTTTCTTTTACTTTAGGTTTAATACTAATTTTTCTCATAAATTCCTGTTTATAAGCATCTACGATCTCTTCAGATGGTCTTTCTTTTAAAGGAATTTCTTTACCAATATATTGATGTATTTCATTTAAATACTTTTTCTCATTTCGAGTCACAAAGGTAACTGCTTTACCCTCTTTACTTGCACGACCAGTTCTTCCTATCCTATGAACATAAACTTCCTTGTCATAAGGAACATCATAGTTTAATACAAGTGAAATATCATCAACATCTATACCTCTTGCGGCAACATCTGTCGCTACAAGATATCTAAAAGACCCTTTTCTAAAACTATCCATAGCTCTTAACCTATCCTCTTGTTCCATACCGCCATGAATCTTTCCACAAGTATACCTTTCCCTTTTAAGCTCATTAAAAATATCATTTACCATTTGTTTTGTATTACAAAATATAATACAACTATCTGGATTTTCAACTACAGTGATATCTTTCAAAAGGTCGATTTTTTCATTTCGATCTATGAGATATCTCTCTTGCTCTATTCTGTCTGATGCTTTACTAGTGTCCTCTATTTGTATATGTAGAGGATCTTTCATGTATTTATTACATAGTTTCTTTATATCTTTAGGCATCGTTGCTGATAATAGCAATGTCATTCGTTCATTAGGTAATTTATTTATTATACTCTCAATTTGTTCTATAAATCCCATATTCAACATTTCATCAGCTTCATCAATAACAAGATATTTTATTTCAGAAGTATCAAATGTGCCTCTTTCCATATGGTCTAAAGTACGGCCTGGTGTACCAACTACCACATGGGTCTTTTGTTTAAGTTCTTTAATTTGCATCTTCATTGAAGATTTTCCGTAAACTGCTGGCACTTTAAGTCTTTTAAATCTACCAATATTAAAAATATCTTCTTTAACTTGTATAGCAAGTTCTCTTGTTGGCGCAAGTACTAAAGCTTGAGGTTTATTCTCGTCCCAATCTATAAGTTCACAAATCGGAATTGCAAATGCAGCAGTCTTTCCACTCCCGGTTTGTGATTTAACTACTATATCTTTATGTTCTAATATTGCTGGTATAACTTTTTCTTGAACTTTCGTAGGACTTTTGAAATTCAACATATTAATTGCTTTTAGTAATTCATCGCTTAATTCATAATCTTTAAAATTTTTATTTATCATCAGTTCATCTCTCTCTTTAAATAATTTATATATCAATTGTATAGTAAGTTTAAAAAAATTGCTACAATATCTCAAAAATTTATAAAGATTTAATAATAACAGCAGTTAGGTAATCACTAAATTTTTCAGTTAATTTTACAAATAAAATGCCAGCAAAGTTGAATAAATCAACTTTACTGGCACATTTCTATTACTTCTCTTCATATTTATCCGGAGCTGGTGCTTTTACAACAATAAGCTCAAGGACATTATCATGTAGATTCTTCACATTCATTTTTGTTTTGTAAGGAATTTTAAGAATATCACCCTTCTCATAAACATGAATATCCTGCTCCCCTAATGCTATAGATAATTTTCCTCTTAAAACAGTCATATAAACATTAGAATTAGCAAAATGTTCTGGTAGCCCTTCATTTTTATTAAATACCATGTGAATATAATTAATATTATCATCAAAAATAACCTTTTCAACAGCCTTTTCATCACTTGTACTATATTTAAATACTTGCTCTATCATATTTCATACCTTCGTTTATTATTTTATTTACTTAATTATATACAATAAGTTTAGTTTACTCCGTAACCACTGTTACTATTCCAAAAATAAATTTAAATTTTATTGCATAAAAAAGTAAATATATACTTTCCTATCAAATTAAAACAGTTCCTTCCAGAACTGTTTTAATTCTTTAATCTAGTTGATTTTCTGAATCAAACCTTCAATATCTACCGTATTATCAAGCATATCATTTTCCTTCAAGAATTCTTGAGTTTTCTCTAGTTCTTTAATATCATTTTCAGAAATACTAGGATCAAAATTATATAAAGCATACATATTTTCAACTTGTTCTGTAGAAAGCTTAGTTTCTTCAGCTGTCAATTGGAAAGTTTCCTCTTCATTTTCTTCCATGAATTTTAGACTCTTGTTATGAACTTCAAGATATCTTTTAGCTATATCAGGATGGACATCTAAAAACTCACCGCTTGCACCAATTACTATAGTTGCATCCAATATTCCTTCTCCGGTTGTTACAATATGTGCACCATTTTCCTTGGCATTGTCTGTTGCTGCTCCAGCCACTAAAACAGCGTCTGCACTACCAGACAAAAGTGCGGATACTCCACTTGCAATATCCATATTAATAAACTCTACATCATCTACAGATAAATCTTCTTCCGCCAAAGCCCCTATTAGCAATTGATGAAGTATTGTTCCCTTTGGACCAACAATTTTTTTACCTTCTAAGTCCTTAATACTTTTTATAGATGAATCTTTAGCCATAATAGAAAAAGCTTTCGGTGCTCTGCTATAAACACCTATTATTCTGATATCAACTCCATTTGCAGCTGCTAAGATTACAGAAGTAGCTCCTATTGCATTACAAAAATCTAAAGAACCCGCTGCAACTGCTTCTGTCATTTTCGCTCCAGATGTTATCTCTGGGAAATTAATTTCTATACTATCCTCAGAAAATTCTTCTTCAAAAAGTTGCTTGTTCTTTTCAATAATTGAAGGTACATTCAATGGAGCCTTAACATAAGAAATATTTATTGTTTCAGGTAATTTCCCTGAAGCTGAAGCCTTACCATCCTTTCCTGAACAACCCGCAACTGACATCAAAACTAATAAAACACTCATTAATAAAGATAGCTTTCTTAAAAATTTCATTCTATTACTCCCCCTAAAATTTATTAAATGTATTTAAAATATGTTTTCTGTAATTCAGAAACTGACTACTACTTGTATCTCTGAAATAACCCATATTTACATCAACAATATCCTTCAAAGAACCTTTATCCATAATCACCACTTTTTGTCCTAAATAAATAGCTTCCTCAACATCGTGGGTAACAAATATAATTGTCTTACCTGTTTCAAGAAAAATATTTACCAATTCCTTTTGAAGCTTTTTTCTATTAAAATAATCAAGAGCACCCAATGGTTCGTCCATTAAAATAATGTCTGGGTCATAACAAAGAGTTCTCCCTAAAGCACTTCTTTGTGCCATTCCTCCTGAAATTTGTGCAGGATAAGCTTTTCTAAAATCATAAAGACCCAATAATTTTAAATGCTTTTTTACAATAGTCTCTACATAGTCTTTATTTTTGTGATTATTAAGAGAAAAAGCAATGTTCTCTTCAACAGTTAGCCAAGGCATTAATCTTGGTTCTTGAAAAACTGTAGATATTTTAGGTGATTTATTTTCATTATTATTCTTAAACTCGATACTACCTGATGACTTTTTTTCCAAATTGCAAAGAAGTCTTAATAAAGTACTTTTGCCACAACCACTTTTACCAACTATAGTAACAAAACTACCTATTGAAATATCTAAATTGATATCCCTTAATGCCTGGACATTTTTATCTCCAACTTGATAAGTTTTGCTTAAATTTTTCAGTATTAACTCTCCCATATTAAAGTTCCTTTCCATAAGAATTTAATATCTTTTTTGATACTTTTAAAAAAATACTATCTATTAAATAACCTAAGATCCCTATAGATAATATACCAACAATTACTATATCCGGTCTAGAGAGTTGTTCTGCATCTATTATCATATATCCAATTCCAGAAG
>DAOUPR010000263.1 GCA_030626065.1 Clostridium sp.
AATCTTTATCAGGTGCAATAGATAGAAATGATGATATCATCTATTTCTGTAATGATAACTAAGCTTATATGAATACTGGAATCCAAAAAAGTGGACTAACACCATATGGTACTAAGACTACAACTTCACCCGCAGGTGAAAATCTTCCTGGTTCAATAACTATGAAGAAAAACATGTTTGAAATAGTTGCTGCTCATGGAATCGCATATGCAGCTACAGCAAGTGTTGGATATCTGGAAGACTTCATGAGAAAAGTTCAAAAGGCTAAAGAAACAAAAGGTACTTCATACATTCATGTATTTGCTCCTTGTCCAACTGGTTGGGGACATGAAAGTAATATCACAGTGTCTCTTGCAAAACAAGCTGTAGATTGCGGATTGTGGTACTTAGCAGAGTATGAAAATGGTGAATTTACATTAAATAGAAACCCTAAAGACTTTACTTCAATTGAAGACTATCTAAAGGTTCAAGGAAGATTTAAACATCTTAAAGAGAGCGATATTGAAGTTATCAGAAAACATAGAGATGCTAAATGGGAGAAAATGAGAAGAGATTGGATTAGATAATAAACTTAGATTAATTTTACAGCTGGTATAAAAATATTATATAATCTTTAGTGAGATGCAAATTTATTGGATATCGCAAAAGAAAGAGGATTGATTTTATGAATGAACCAGCTAATATCGAAATATATAATGAACTTAGAAGAAGAATAGTTGATATGGAATACAAACCCGGTGATACTATAAATGAGAAACAATTGATTGAAGAATTTAATGTAAGTAGAACTCCTGTGAGAGAAGCAATTTTAAAGCTTTCTCAAAACGGGCTTGTTGATCTTAGACCAAGGGTAGGAACATTTGTAACTCAAATTGATCTTCAATCAGTAAAGCATGCATATGAGGTGAAGAAAAATCTTGAAGGTCTTGCTGCAGAATTGGCTGCTCAAAGAGCTACTAAAGAAGAAATAGATGAACTTTTCGAGATAATAGATCGCTTCGACAAGTATGATATAGTTGAAGATTATAAAGATTGCATTAAAGATGATCAACGTTTTCACCAGATAACAAGAAATGCTGCTAGAAATCCAATTCTAAATGATGTTCTTGATGAATTAAACATTAAAACAGCTAGATTTCTGCAGTATATTCATTATGTATTAGAAGATAGAGAATGGTTTAGAGGATCTCTTCGAGAAATGGCAGAAGCAATTAAGGCAAGAGACAAGGATGCAGCTAGAAAGACTACAGAAGAGCACACAAGAATGTTTCTAGTGCAACTTTCTAAGTACTTCTTCGGATAAAAAAACCGTATTAAAAAACCTGATTTCTAAAACAATAGGAATCAGGTTGTTTAACTCCCGAAACGGGGTCAGGCTTTTATAATTTTATAACTTGCTATCTAATACAGAGCAAATAATAAAATTATAAAAGCCTGACCCTTAAATTCTAGAAATTTTTATTAGCATATGATATAATTTAATTTGTATTAAAGAGAGTCAGGTTTTTATAATTTGTCAATGTAATCAAATAATTTTCGGGAGTGAAATATTAGTGGAAACTAAATTCAAAATAAATAGGGTATATCATCAAGTGATTGAATATATAAGTAATTTAATTAGGGATGATGAGTTAAAAAAAGGGGACAAACTTCCTCCAGAAAGAGAACTCGCAAGCAAACTGGGTATTAGTAGGAATTCTATAAGAGAAGCATTAAAAACTTTGGACGTAATAGGCTTGGTAGACAGAAGGCAGGGGGATGGTACATTTATTAAGAGACAATTTGACGAATGCTTTACAGACACATTATCTATAATATTTATGCTGGAAAAAGTTGAAAAACATGAAATATTGGAATATAGGAATATGATTGAGATTGAAACTGCTTCACTTGCAGCAAAAAGAATAACTAAAATAGAGATTGAAAAGCTTGAGAAAGCATATGAATATTTAGTATATCATAGTGATGAAAAGATTAGTGCTAAATATGATAAAGAATTTCATTATCTAATAGCTAAGGCTACGAAAAATTTTATTGTCTTGAATAGTTACAATATGATGTCAAGTTTAATGGATGCTTTTATAAGTGATATTAGATTAAAGGTATTTGAGAAGGAAAATGAGAGAAAAACAGTAAAAACTATACACTTTGATATATTGGAAGCTTTACGCATGAAAGACCCAGCTGAAGCAGTAGCTGCTATGAAAAGGCATATGGATATCATAAACTCATATTATTCACAATGTTAGATTTTAATTATCTGTAAAGTCTTTACTTAAATCCCTATATAGGGTTTACATAGTAGAACTTAATTTATACATATACGTAAATTAATGTACGTATCAAAATACTCAGTGTTTCTGGGAGTTTTTGATGCGTATAAATTAAAGTTTCTACTTAAATCCCTATAGCGTACGTATAACTTTGGAGAATATTTAACAACAAACAATAAAAAAGATTGTTTGTTGTTTATTTTTTTTGAGAAAGAATGAAAATTTTATAAATAAATATTGTCGAAATAATGAGAAAATTAGCTAAAATGCAAGATTTATTGAAAAAGAATTATATCATGATAACTTTGTTAATACATTAATTAATGGTAGGACCATTTACAAATATTCAGAAAAATGATAAAATGTATTTAAATATTAAAGGTAGTACCAATTTGAACTATCTAATTATTATGTTCATTTTATTAGAATGTAGAAGGAATCTAAATAAAAATAATATTATCAATATTGCTAATTTAAAGAAATGAGGATAGGAAATTATCAAACTATAGAGAGTGAGGGAGATTTTTATGAATATTATTGTATTAATTAAGCAAGTACCAGATATGGAGCGAGTAAAATTTGATAGAGAAAAAGGTGTAGTTGACAGAAGGTCAGCTGGAACAGAAATAAATCCTTTTGATCTGAATGCTTTAGAAACGGCAGTACAGATAAGCGAAAAAACAGATGCAAAAATAATTGCTTTAAGTATGGGACCTCCAAGTGCTGAAGAAGCCTTAAAAGAGGCAATAGCCAGAGGAGCTGATGAAGGAATTCTATTAAGTGATAGAAAATTTGGTGGTGCAGATGTTAAGGCAACATCACTGACTTTGGCTGCTGGTATCAAAAAAATCGGTGATTTTGATTTGATTATAGCAGGAATGCAAACAGTAGATGGAGATACCGGGCAAGTAGGACCTGAGATTGCAGAGTTTTTAGATATTCCTCATGTAAGCTTTGCAGAAGATATAAAGGATTTTAATGTTGATAGCATTTCAGTTGTAAGTAATATATGGGGAGGAACATATCTTAAAAAAGCAAAATATCCAGCATTAATAACTGTTACTAAAGATATAAACTCGCCTCGACTACCTTCATTTAGAAGCAAAATGAAAGCAAGAAAAGCAGAAATCAAAGTATGTGGAATAGATGATTTAAAAGATTACTTAAGTGAAGAACAAGCAGGCTTGAAAGGTTCAGCAACGAAGGTTAAGAAAATAGAGGTTCCACCGGTTATAAAACGGGAAGGAAAGGTTTGGAGAGATAATTTCTCAGAAGTAATTGGTGAATTGGTTAATGTGTTTGAGGAAAAGAAAATTTTGGAGGGATAAAAATGACTGTAAAAGAGTATAAAGGAGTTCTTGTTTTTGCTGAGCAAAAGAATGGGGAAATTCATAAAGTTTGCTATGAACTTTTGGGAAAAGGCAAAGAACTAGCAGATAAATTAGGAGTTCCGGTTTACAGTGCTTTATTAGGTCCTTCTAATATAAATACAGAAGAGTTGATTTATAGAGGAGCAGATAAAGTTTTTTATGTAGAAGATGATAAATTGTTCAATGAGCCGGAAGAATTAGTATATGTTAAAAATTTAGTTGATTTGATAAATGATGTAAAACCAGAAATATGTTTATTTGGAGCAACAACATTCGGTCGTTCGATTGCACCACGTGTAGCTGCAGCAATAAAATCAGGGCTAACAGCGGATTGTACAGGCTTAGAAATAGATAAAAATGGTAAATTAATACAAATCAGACCTGCATTCAGCGAAAATATATTAGCACATATAAAATCGGATCTCTTGCCACAGATGGCAACTGTAAGATATAAGGAGTTTTCTGAAGCTGAGAGAGATACAGAGAGAAAAGGCGAAGTATTAAAGATAGATGCAGTTGACTTGGAAGAAAAATTAGTAGAAG
>DAOUPR010000191.1 GCA_030626065.1 Clostridium sp.
AAATAATTATTTAGCTCCTACTCGATTGTATAGGAAGTGTTTATCAATCATATAATCACAAATTTACTCATTTAACTATATATTAATAATATATTTACTGAATAATTACCACCAGTATTGTCAAGAATCTAAAAAAGAGGGTGGTGTTAATATATGGGTAAAAATAAAGGTATTACTATTTTTATGTTTTTAGTTATATTTTTATTTACTAATTATCAAATTTCATATGCTCAAAAGAATAATGATCTTATAAATAACATAGTGTCAGAGATTGATTGTGAAGTTGTTGAGTATGGTATGGAAGTAACTATAGTAACAGAAGAAGATTTTGAAGAAGAAAAACTTATAAATTTATTAAAAGATGAAATAGATAATAGTCGTAGTATATCTTCAAATAACAATGAGGAAGTTGATATTAGAATTAATGGAGATGATGGTAATGCTGAGATAGAAAAAAAATATGATGGAAATCAGTATTATTATGTGATGAAAATATTTAAAAATGAATCTTATCAGCTATCAAATTTAAAGGAAAAAGTTTTGATGTACCTACAGGAAAATTTTCAAAGTGATATAAAATACAATTTGTATGTGCGATGTAAACTGAATGATAAGAAAAGTTTAGAAGAAGTGAATAATCAAGTGATAAGAAAAATTAATAGTGTTGGAGCATCAGGTATTAATACAATCCATATAAGTAATGGATATAGTACAACAGCTAATACACATATGTATTCTGGAAAATTAAACAATGGAATGATAAAAGATTTTAATTTTGCAGTGTGCAATTATTCTTCAGGGAATTACTTAATTATTGGTACTCCTGAAATAAATAGAAGCTATTAATAGAAATTAAAATGGAGGATAAAAATGGAGAAATTTATTATTCAGGGTGGTTATAAGTTAAATGGGGAAGTAGAAATTAGTTCAGCTAAAAATGCAGTGCTTCCATTAATTGCAGCTTCAATACTATCATCAGATAAGTGCATAATCGAAAAAGCACCATTTTTAAAAGATGTTTATGTCATTTGCGAGGTGTTAAAATCTATTGGTTCAAATGTGGTAATGGATAAAGAAAATCAAAGAATAGGCATAGATACATCTAATGTAATGAATACAGAGCCAGATGCTAATTTAGTACGTCTTATGAGAGCTTCGTTTTTAATAATGGGGCCTATGATAGCTAGATTTGGAAGATTTAAAATTGCTCTTCCAGGGGGATGCAACATAGGTACAAGGCCTATAGATCTTCATTTGAAAGGATTTAAAGCTTTAGGAGCAAATATAGAAATTGGACATGGATATGTTGAAGCAACGGCAAAAAAACTTATAGGAAATAAGATTTATTTGGATTTTCCTTCGGTTGGAGCAACAGAAAATATAATGATGGCAGCTGTTTTAGCGGAAGGTATTACAACGTTAGAAAATGCAGCAAGCGAGCCTGAAATTGTAGATTTAGCAAAATTCTTAAATAGTATGGGTGCAAATGTAAGTGGAGCAGGTACAGATACTATATTAATAAAGGGAGTAAAGGAACTTAAAGGAGTAAAACATAGACCTATTCCAGATAGGATAGAAGCGGGAACTTTTATGGCAGCAGCTGCCATTACTCGTGGTAAAGTAACGATTACTGACGTTAATTCCTATCATTTGAAACCTATTATAGCAAAGTTAGAAGAAATAGGTGTAGCTATTGAAAAAAATGATTCTAAAATTTTTGTAGATGCAACAGGTGAATTGAAATCAGTTGATATTAAGACAATGCCATATCCTGGATTTCCTACGGATATGCAGGCTCAGATAATGGCTTTATTATGTGTAACTTCGGGAAATAGCATAATAACAGAGACAATTTTTGAAAATAGATTTATGCATGTTTCTGAACTTAAGAGAATGGGCGCAAAAATCAAAATTGATGGGCGTATAGCAGTTATAGAAGGAGTAAAAAGGTTATCTGGTTCTAAAGTAAAAGCTACTGATTTAAGAGCTGGGGCAGCTTTGATAATTGCTGGGTTGGCTGCTGAAGGAGTTACAGAGATAACTGATATATTTCATATAGATAGAGGCTATTATAATATTGAGAATAAGATTAGTAAATTAGGTGGTTTTATTAAAAGAAAATAGTGGTTTACAAAAATAAGAGTGCAATTTGCAATTAAGGTGGATTTTGCTATGCAAAATCTTTGGATTAATTAAATAATTAAAGATTCTCGTCTTTTCGATGAGAGTCTTTTTTGATGTATTTCATGATTTTAACATATTAGTGTGTAATAAATTTTTAGTTTAATTAATACAATATAATAGTACATTAATTGCACAGTGCTAATTATTATTTGAACTAAACTAATTTACTTAGCGAGAGTTTTAATATCAACAATATTCTAAAACATAGCCTAACTAATAGGTAAGAGAATGGAGTGAAACATTTTGAAGAGAGTATTGGAAACTATTTTATTTATTATTGTCATTATGGTAGTTTTTTCGAGAATAGTTATTAAAAATGATAGTAGCAAAGTGGAAATTAATACCAATCAAAATGAAATTGATCAAAATGAAATTGATCAAAATGAAGTAAAACAAAATAACATTGAAGAAGTAACTGAAGAAAAGGAGATTAAAGTGAATCAACAATCAAATAACATTTCTGTTGATGTTTTAATGGTTGAAAATAATAAAGTAATTAAATTGGGTCTTGAGGACTATGTTAAAGGTGTTGTAGCCGCTGAAATGCCAGCAGAATTTGAACTAGAGGCTCTTAAAGCACAAGCTGTTGCAGCTAGAACTTATGTTGTTGCGCATATGGAAGAATTTGGGGGAAATAGTAATCCTAAAGCCTGTGAAAGGGGCGCCAATGTAACTGATGATGTTAATTGTCAAGTTTATATGAATAAAGAGACAAGACTTAAGTATTGGCCAGAAAGCAAAGGAGAAGAATATTGGGAAAAAATTTCAAAAGCAGTAGAAGAAACATCGGGACAAGTATTAGCTTATGAAGGTAAATTAGTATTAGCACCTTTTTATTTTTCAACATCTGCAGGAAACACTCAAGATTCCATTGATGTATTTAATAAAGATCTGCCATATTTAAAAAGTGTTAAAAGCCCAGGAGAAGAAAGTTCGCCTAAATATGAAGATGAATATTTGTTTAATAATGTTGATGTAGTATCAAGGATAAAGAATAAAGTTGATAATACTGGATTGGATATTAATAATTTATCATCACAAATTAGGATTAGTAGTAGGACTGATTCTGGATATATAAAAACAGTGCAAATAGGAGATACTACTATGACGGGTACTGAATTTAGGAGTATATTTAATTTGAATTCTTCATGTTTTGAACTTGTATTTTTAAATAATAAAGTTAAGATGATAACTAAAGGATATGGTCATGGTGTAGGAATGAGTCAATGGGGAGCTGATGCAAGAGCAGAGGATGGAATGACTTACGACCAAATTTTAAAATATTATTATACTGGAGTTGAAATTGGAGTATTGCAACAATAGGTATAATGACAATGCACAATGCACAATGCACAATGCACAATGCACAATCAAAAGATCAAAGCTAATTAGCAATTTGCAATTTGCAATTAAAAAATAAAAGACAAAAATAAAAGACAAAAATAAAAGACAAAGACAAAAGACAAAGAAATAAGATATAAGATAAAAGACTTAACATATTGAATAGTCAAAAGAGTAAGTTAAAATGATACATAAAATTAAATCAGTTGGTAAAATAAAGATTTTCCTAGATACAGAGGGAAGTCTTTTTTATTTTGCTATATTTTAAAGAATTGTTGATTTATAAAGTAGTGTTTCGATAATAATATTTTATTTATAATAGAGTGAAATGTGAAATGTGAAATGTGAAGTGTTAAATCATAGATGATTTTCTTATAGTTAACTCCGCATTTTACTCTTCACACTATTTTAAAGTAAAAATTATATATTATTTAGTAAATGGTTTATAGATTTGTATATTTTACTTGATGTTTGGAAAGATTTTAGATAATTAAAGATTCTCAGAGGAACGACGAGAATTATCCTTAATTGTGCATTGTGCATTGTGCATTTTTGTATTTTTGTATTTTTGCTTTTGTATTGTAAATTGTATTTTTTTGTAGAAAAATAAGGAAAACTTTTTTACAAAATAATGTATTTTTTAATGTATACCGGACAAACTACAAGTAGGAGGTGTTTTTATGGAATTTAAAGATAAAAATAACAAAAAAAGAAATTTTATTAAGAAGGAAGGTTTTTATGTAATTCTTTTTGTATGTCTATGTATAGTAGCTACTTTTGCAGCAGTAACATCCAGAAGGAGAGCTGCAGAAGACGGTATTGATAGTGCAATTAATAGTGAAATTAATACACCTAGTGATTCCGTTGTAAATGATACTGTATTTAATGATAAGACTATGATAGACAATGCATTAGAAGTAAAAAAAGATGATGAGGAACTAGTTCAAAACGATTCAGAAGAAGTTAAAGATGATGTTGAAATTGATACTGTACAAGAACAAACTACTGACGAGGTTGTCACTCAAGAAAGTCAAACTGTTGCTGTTACTTCAAACAATGCACAAAGCTTTATTAATCCAGTTGAAGGTACACTTGCGAGAGCATATTCAGAGGTTCCTGTTTTTTGGAATACAACTGAAACAAATAGACCAAATTTTGGGGTAGATATAGCAGCTGATTTAGATACAGATGTTGTTGCAGTACTAGATGGTGAAGTTAAAGATATTTCTCAAGATACTCAAGATGGTGTGAAAGTAGTGTTATACCATTCTCAAAATGGTTTAAGAACAGTATATAGCAATCTAAGTAAAGATCTTAATTTAAATGTAGGAGACAAAATTAAACAAGGTGATGTAGTAGGAAAAGTTGGTGCAACTACAGTAAGAGCAGCATGTGAAGAGTATGGAAATAACTTTTTACATTTTGAGGTTATGAAAGGTTCAGATGAGGATGTTCAATATTCAAGTTTGGATCCATTAGATTATGTAAAGTATTAAGAATTGTAAAAAAGAATATTAAGTCATTTCCTTTATGGAAATGACTTAATATTAGTAATTGACTGAGTAAAAAAAGCATAAATATTAATATAGTAGTTAAGGAGGCAGAAAGTTGAAAGACTACATTCAAGAAAGAGTTCTAGAAGTTGCCAAATATATTATTGAATCAAAGGCAACTATACGAAAAACAGCAAAAGTATTTGGTGTTAGCAAAAGCACTATTCATAAAGATATGACTGAAAGATTACCAAAAATAAATCCTCAAATAGCAACAGAAGCCAAAACTGTTTTAGATTTAAATAAAGCTGAAAGACATATAAGAGGTGGAAAAGCAACGAAAATGAAGTATAAGACAATAGATGGGTAACAAATATGCAAAAAAAAAAAAAAAAAAATATGAATATATAGAAATAAAAGAAGAATATGTATATAATAATTAATGTGGGTATTTTAAAACTAAAGAGCAGGAGTGGGTTATGGGATGTTGTGGAATATGAATACAGATGTAGGTATTGATTTAGGAACAGCTACTGTGTTAGTTTATGTTAAAGGTAAAGGTATAGTGCTTAATGAGCCTTCAGTAGTAGCAATTGAGAAGAACACAAATGAGGTACTAGCTGTCGGAAAAGAAGCTAGGCAAATGATAGGAAGAACTCCAGGAAATATTGTATCTATACGTCCATTGAGAGACGGTGTAATATCAGATTATGATATTACAGAGAAAATGCTTAAGTATTTTTTGCGTACTGCAGTTGGTAAAAGAAATCTTAAGGCATCAAGAGTTGTTGTTTGTGTTCCGTGTAAAGCAACAGAAGTTGAACAAAGAGCAGTTAAAGATGCGGCTATCAATGCTGGAGCTAAAAAAGTCTCATTAATTGAAGAGCCTATTGCAGCGGCTATTGGTTCAGGTTTAGATATCACTAAAGCTAGTGGGAAAATGATAATTGATATCGGTGGAGGTACAACTGATATTGCCGTTATATCATTAGGTGGGATGGTGGTAAGAAACTCCATTAAGGT
>DAOUPR010000066.1 GCA_030626065.1 Clostridium sp.
TAGGGATAAAGAAGATGTTGAATTTATAAGAAAAGCTATTAAAGATGGTATGGCAGATGTAATAGCTACAGACCATGCTCCACATTCAAAGGAAGATAAATTAAAAGGTTCCCCAGGAATATCAGGAATAGAAACAGCTTTTCAATTGTGTTATACATCATTAGTGAAAAATGGATTTATTACATTAAATAAGTTATCTAAATTAATGTCTTACAATCCAGCGAGACTTATGCAAGTCAATAAAGGCCTTATAGAAAAAGGATTTGAAGCTGATTTAGTTTTAGTTGATTTAGAGAAACAGAGTGTTATAAATAGCGAAACCTTTGCGTCAAAAGGCAAAAATACTCCCTTTAACGGAACAGAAGTTTTTGGAGAAGTAGTTATGACCTTAAGAAAAGGGGAAGTTGTTTATAAAAGATAATAGTGTGAAATGTGAAGAGTGGAGTGTGAAATGATGGATGATTTACTCATTCTTCGTAAATCTTTAATTAAATATTAGATTTTGAGTAGCAAAATCATCATTAACTTCACACTTCACATTCCCCATTTCACACTAAATAAATGTTGTGCATTGTACATTGTGCATTGATCTCAAAAGGATGGTGTAAATAATGATTATAGATAAGTTATACAAAAGAGTAGAGCAAAAAGGAAACGTATGTGTAGGACTTGATACAGCTTTAGATTATATACCAGAGGAATTTGGAAATAAATTTAATACTGTAAGTGATAAAATATTTTCTTTTAATAAAGAGATAATAGATGCAACAGAAGATTTAGCTGCAATTTTTAAAGTTCAAATAGCTTATTATGAAGCGTTAGGATTACAAGGATTAGATGCTTATGGTAGGACTTTAGAATATTTAAGAAAAAAAGATAATTTAATTATTGCTGATGTGAAAAGAGGCGATATATCAAAAACAGCTCAAATGTATGCTAAAGCACACTTTACTGGAGAGTTTGAAGCTGATTTTATGACAATAAGTCCTTATATGGGAATGGATAGTATAGAACCATATAGTGAGTATATAGCGGAAAAACAAAAAGGATTATTTGTTTTAGTTAAGACTTCCAATAGTGGATCAGCGGATTTTCAATATAAAAAGAATGATGAAGATAAATATTTTTATGAGGTTATTGGAGAAAGAGTTCAAGAGTTCGGAAAAGAATATATAGGTAGTTGTGGTTATAGCTCAGTAGGTGGAGTTGTAGGGTGTACAAATTCACTAGATGCAAAATCTATAAGAGAAAAGCTTAAAAACACTTATTTTTTAATACCTGGATATGGTGCGCAGGGTGGCAAGGGAAAAGACATAGAGAGTTATTTAGACTGTGGAAATGGTGGAATTGTAAATTCTTCTAGAGGAATTTTACTTTCTTATAAAAAAGAAATAGACGGAGAAAAAAGATTTGCAGAATGTTCAAGAGATGCAGTAATTAAAATGAGGGATGATATAAATAGTTTCAAAGGAGAGAAATAGATGATTTGCTCAACTGAGAAAATAATTAAAAATGAAAAAATAGTTGATGGTATATACAAGTTAACTATAGAAGGTGAATTTGAAGGCAAACCGGGACAATTTTATATGTTAAAGGGTTGTGGTAATGACAAATTACTGCCTAGACCAATAAGCATACATGATATTAATGAAGGATCAATTTCATTTCTTTATGCTGCCTGCGGAGAAGGAACAAAGGAATTTGTTTCTTTAGATAAAGGAGATACTCTTCAAATAATGGGTCCATTAGGAAATTGTTTTGAAGAGAGTTACGGAAAAAAAATTGCAATAGTAACAGGTGGAATAGGAATCGCACCTATAAATTATCTTACTAAGAATTTGAATGCATCACAAATTCATGTATATGCAGGATTTAGAGATTGTCTGTACGGATTAACAGAAATTGAGAAGCAGGTTGAGGGTTTAATTATATCAACAGAAGATGGAAGCGTAGGAAATAAAGGATATGTAACAGAAGGTTTTGACCCTGAAAAATATGATACTGTACTTTGTTGTGGTCCGGAAATTATGATGAATAAAGTTATTAAGATGTGTTTGGAGAGTAATGTTGAAGTTTTTGCATCAATGGAGAAAAGAATGGCCTGTGGAGTTGGAGCATGCTTGGTTTGTACATGTAAAACAAAAGAGGGAAATAAAAGAACTTGTAAAGATGGTCCCATTTTTAATGGAAAGGATTTGGTGCTAAATGACTGAAGTTAATATAGGTGGTGTTAAATTAAAGAATCCAGTAATAGCGGCTTCGGGTACATTTGGATTTGGAGATGAGTATAATCAATTTTATGATGTTGGCATATTAGGTGGGATTTCTTCCAAAGGGCTTACTATTAAGAGAAAAGAAGGAAACGATGGCATTAGAATTTATGAAACAAAGAGTGGAATAATGAATTCAGTTGGGCTTCAAAATCCAGGAGTAGAAGGCTTTATAAAAAAAGAGTTACAAACAATGAAAAAGTTTGATACCGCTATAATTGCTAATTTAGGTGGAGGAACAATAGAAGACTACATAGAAGGTGTGAAACTTCTGAGTGGAGTTGATATAGATATTTTGGAACTTAATATTTCTTGCCCAAATGTAAAACATGGTGGTATGGCTTTTGGTATAAAAGAAGATATTGCTTTTGAAGCCGTTAAGGAAGTAAGAAAGGTTTGTACAAAACCATTGATGGTTAAATTATCACCGAATGCTGAGAATATAGTGAAAATGGCAGAAAGATGTTGTGAAGCTGGAGCAGATAGCATATCACTAGTTAATACTTTTAATGCTCTTGCAATTGATATAAATAATAGAAAACCAATTTTTAATAATAAAACAGCCGGTTTGTCAGGACCAGCTATAAAACCGATAGCTTTGAGAATGGTTTATGAAGTTTGTAAGGCTGTCAATGTTCCTGTAGTGGGAATGGGTGGTATTATGAATTGGAAAGATGCCATAGAATTTATAATGGCTGGTGCTGAAGCAGTACAAGTTGGAACAGCAAATTTTTCAAATCCCTATGCGGCTAAAGAGATTGTAGAAGGAATTGAGAAGTATATGAAAAATGAAGGGATAAAAGACCTAAATGAAATAAGAGGAATTATATAAAATCAATGTACAATGCACAATTCACAATGCACAATTGTGGTTGATTTTCTTTCTTTCAGTAAGAAAATCTTTGAATTAAGTGCTCGTTTTAGCGTTGCTAAAACATTGCTGGTTTAATAGAATAGGCAAGTAAATAATTAAGCAATTAATGAATTAATGAATTAAAATAAAGATTCTCGACCAAAGGGAGAGAATCATCCTTAATTGTGCATTGTACATTGTGAATTGTGCATTAATCACTTAAAATGTGCATTGTGCATTAATCATTCAAAAGGGGGTCTTGTTATGGAAAATATTAATGTTTTAGAAATTTTAAAAGAGAGTGAAGCTTTATTGGAGGGGCATTTTTTATTATCTTCTGGGAAACATAGTAATAGATATTGTCAATGTGCTAAACTTCTTCAGTATGGAGATAAGGCTGAAAAAGTTGTTAGTGTAATTAAAGATAAATTAGATTCAGTAGAGGTGGATTTAGTTGTTGGGCCTGCTATGGGTGGAATTGTAGTTGCTTATGAACTAGGAAAACAACTTGGAGTACCTGCAATATTCACTGAAAGAGTGGAGGGCAAAATGACTTTAAGAAGAGGCTTTGAAATAAAAAAAGGACAAAAGGTTTTAATAGTTGAAGATGTTGTAACTACTGGTAAATCATCATTAGAAACAGCAAAAGTAATTGAAAGCTTTGGAGCGGAAGTTATAGGGATATGTTGTATAGTAGATAGGAAAAGTAGTACTGTTGATTTACCTATTTACAGCTCGTTGGAATTAGAAATTGAAAGTTTTGATAAAGATGAATGTCCTTTATGTAAAGCAGGAATTGAATACATAAAACCGGGCAGTAGAAATATAAAATAGATAAAAAAGTAGGAGTTTATACTCCTACTTCTGTACGTAAAATTGTTTCTAGTTCTTTACATCGGTCTTTATCCATAGCTGGCGTTGATTTGAGTTTGTAATCATATTTTAATATATCATATTTATTTTGGCCTAATTGATGATAAGGAAGTAATTCGATTTTTTCAACATTTTTGATGGTTTTTATAATTTGAGCTAGTTTCATTATATGTTCTTCAGAATCAGTTAGATTTGGAACGACAACGTGGCGAATCCATACTTTAGTGTCTGATTCATTCAAAGAAATAATAAAATCATCTAAAAGTTTTTTATTTACGCCTGTTAGAGATTTGAAATCGTCATCTGTGATGTGTTTTATGTCAAGTAAAACAAGGTCAGTATATTCTAAAATTTCTTTGTGATGACTATAACCACATCCAGAAGTATCAATAACAGTATGAATGTTATTTTCATTGCAAAGCTTTAAACATTGGATAAGAAATTCAGGTTGCATTAGAGGTTCACCACCTGAAAAGGTTACACCGCCACCGTTTTTAAAATAAGATTTATATCTTAAAATTTTACTTAAAAGTTCTTCGGGAGTAGATTCGTAGCCTTCGTTAAATTTCCAGGTATCTGGGTTATGACAATAAGAACACCTTAGATTACAACCTTGAAAAAACACCACGTTTCTTATACCAGGACCATCAAGAAGGCCCATACTTTCAAAAGAGTGAATTCTACCTTTTATCATCGGAAAACCTACTTTCTTATAAATTAGAATTAGTATTAGAATTTTATCATTAAAGAGAGAAAATAGCAATTAATATTGACAATAGAAATATTAAGTGATAGTCTATGTATAAATATAGAGAATTATGTATAAATATAAAAAAGATTAAATAGATTCAGCTAATTAAGTGAATTAGTTAAAATACATAAGCCAATTTAGGAGGTATTAATATTGAAAGCATTTTTGTATCTTGAAGATGGAACATTATTAAGTGGAAAAGGATTTGGGGCTACAGGCACTGCAGTTGGTGAAATTGTTTTTAATACTTCTATGACTGGATATCAAGAAATATTAACAGATCCATCTTATGCAGGGCAGATAATAAATATGACTTACCCGTTGATAGGTAATTATGGTGTGAATAAATATGAGGTAGAATCAAATGGAATTCATGCTAAAGGATTTATTGTAAAAACATTATGTAATAGTCCATCAAACTATCTAAATGAAAATTCATTAGATAGCTTTTTAAAAGAGAACAATATTGTGGGAATAGCTGGTATAGATACTAGGAAAATAACTCGTAAAATACGAAATAGCGGAACAATGAAATGTGTTATTTCAACAGAAGAAATGTCTAATATGGATACTATAAGTATAATTGATAGTACAGAAATTGATAAATATGTAGTTGAGAAAGTTAGTACAAAAGAAATCATCCATATAAAAGGGGAAGGCCCTAAGATTGTTGTTATGGATTTTGGATCAAAAAAGAATATCATAGAAAATTTGAAAGAAAGAAATTGTGATATATATGTGCTACCGTATAATTCAACATTTGAAGATATTAAAAAAATTAACCCAGATGGTGTTCTTCTTAGTAATGGGCCTGGGGATCCAAAGGATATTATAGAAGTTACAAAAGTTATTAATGAAATTATAAAGAATTATCCTACCTTTGGGATTTGTTTGGGACATCAGCTTTTAGCTTTAGCTGTAGGAGCAGATACATATAAGATGAAATTTGGACATAGAGGTGGTAATCATGGAATTATAGATGTTGATTTAGATAGAGCATCTATTACTTCTCAAAATCATGGGTATGCAGTATCTAGCGAAAGTTTAAAGAAGACCGATATGATAATCACACATAGGAATTTGAATGATGATACAGTTGAAGGAATGAAGCATAAAATATTGCCGGTCTTTTCAGTGCAATTTCATCCAGAAGGAGCACCAGGACCAACAGATTCAGAGTATCTTTTTGACAAATTAATGAAGCTAGTAAAATAATACTACGGTTAATACAGGGTATTCACTACAAATAAATAGTTGAGTTGAAAACACTACAATAGGAGGAACTAAGATGCCATTAGATAAAAGTTTTAAAAAAGTTATGATACTAGGGTCAGGACCTATAATTATTGGGCAGGCTGCTGAATTTGATTATTCTGGAACACAAGCCTGTAAAGCTATAAAAGAAGAAGGAATTGAAACTGTTCTTGTAAATAGTAATCCAGCAACAATTATGACAGATTTCAATATGGCAGATAAGGTATATATAGAGCCGTTAACTGTAGAGTGCGTGGGGAAAATTATAGAACAAGAAAAGCCAGATGGCATTTTAGCAGGATTTGGTGGTCAAACTGCTCTTAATATTGCGATGGAATTAGATGAAAGAGGAATTCTAGCGAAAAATAATGTAAAACTTCTTGGAATTAATAGTGTAGCAATAAAAAAAGCAGAAGATAGAGATGAGTTTAAAGAATTAATGATTGAAATAGATGAGCCGATTCCTCATAGTACAATAGCTACTAATGTAGAAGAGTGTATTAAATTTGTGGAAAAAGTTGGTCTGCCTATGATTATTAGGCCTGCTTATACTTTAGGAGGAACTGGTGGCGGTATTGCTGAAACAATGGAAGAATATATAGAAATCTGTGAGAGAGGGCTGTTGATGAGTCCAATTACTCAGATATTAGTTGAAAAAAGTGTTGCGGGCTGGAAAGAGCTTGAATATGAGGTTATGAGAGATGCTAAGGACAATTGTATTATAGTATGTAATATGGAGAATATAGATCCTGTTGGAGTTCACACAGGAGATAGTATAGTAGTAGCTCCTTCACAGACTTTAAGAGATACTGAGTATCATATGCTTAGAAGGTCTGCTCTTAAGATAATCAGAAGTTTGAAAATTGAAGGAGGATGTAATATTCAATTTGCACTAGATCCTAAAAGTAGTGATTATATTGTAATTGAAGTTAATCCGAGAGTTAGCCGTTCTTCAGCATTAGCATCTAAGGCAGCGGGATATCCTATTTCAAAGATAGCAGCAAAGATAGCTATAGGATATAGTTTAGATGAGCTTAAAAACTATGTAACGCAGAATTCTAGTGCTTGTTTTGAACCAGCACTAGACTATATAGTAGTAAAAATTCCTAAATGGCCATTTAATAAATTTGTAACAGCTGAAAGAAAATTAGGAACACAGATGAAGGCTACTGGTGAGGCTATGGCTATTGATAGAAGTTTTGAAAGTGCATTTTTAAAAGCTCTTACTTGTCTTGAAAGTAAACTAATTGGATTGAATTTAGATTATATTACTAACATGGATGATGATGAACTTATTGAAAAAATCAAAAAACAAGATGATGATAGAATATTTGCTGTTTCTGAGGCACTCCGAAGAGGATTTTCACAAGAAGAAATTCATAATTTAACCTCAATAGATATGTGGTTTTTGCATGGATTTAATAACATAGTTCAAGTAGAGAAAAAACTGCAAAGCAAATTTATTGATGATGAATTAATAGCGGAAGCTTGTAGTATGGGATTTACAAATGAACAAATTAGTAAGCTTTCTAATATAGATGTTAAGAAAATAGAGATATTTAGAAAACTAAAAAAGATTTATCCTGTATATAAAATAGTTGATACTTGTAGCGGAGAATTTGAAGCTGTTACACCATATTACTATTCATGCTATGATGATGAGGATGAAAATATAATATCAGAAAATGAGAAAATATTAGTTGTAGGATCAGGTCCTATTAGAATAGGTCAAGGAATTGAGTTTGACTATTGCTGTGTACATGGAGCATGGGCTATAAAAGAAGCGGGTTATCAATCTATAATTATGAATAATAACCCTGAGACAGTAAGTACAGATTTTGATACGGCTGATAAATTGTATTTTGAATCATTGTATATTGATGATGTTATGAATGTAGTAAATACTGAAAAACCTAAAGGCGTAATATTACAATTTGGTGGTCAAACTGCAATCAATTTAGCTAAAAAGTTAGAAAATAGAAATGTTAAAATTTTAGGAACTGGTTTCAATTCTATCGATTTAGCAGAAGATAGAGAAAAATTTAATAAACTATTAGAAGAATTAGAAATAAAAAGCCCTGCAGGTGATTCAGTATATGACGTTGATTCAGCATATGAAGTTGTTGAGAGATTAGGATATCCAGTAGTAGTTAGACCTTCTTATGTAATTGGTGGAAGAGGTATGGAAATAGTTTATGATAAAGAAGCTTTAACTAGATATATGACGGAGGCTGTAAAAGCTTCTGAGGAACATCCTGTTTTAATTGATAAATATGTAAGAGGAATAGAAATAGAAGTTGATGCCATTAGTGATGGAGAAGATATCCTTATCCCTGGAATTATGGAACATGTAGAGAGAACAGGAGTACATTCAGGGGATAGTATTACAATATATCCAGAGGTTACTCTTTCAGATGAAGTAGTAGATAAATTAGTTCAAAATACTAAAAAAATTGCAAAAGCTTTAAAAACAGTTGGATTAATGAATATTCAATATGTATTTGATGGAGAAGAAGTTTATGTAATTGAAGTAAATCCAAGGGCATCAAGAACAGTTCCAATCTTAAGTAAAGTAACTGGTGTGCCAATGGTTAAATTAGCAGTTGAAGTAATGTTAGGTAAAAAGCTAATAGATGCTGGGTATGGTGTGGGATTAAAGAAAGAAAAGAAATTACATGCTGTAAAGTTTCCTGTATTCTCGAATGAAAAATTAGAAAATGTAGATATTTATTTAGGTCCTGAAATGAAGTCTACAGGAGAAGTTTTAGGCGTTGATAAAGATTTAGATGGAGCCATTTATAAAGGATTTTTGGGTGCTGGGTTTAAATTCTACGATGGTGGAAGTTTGTATGTATCATTAAAAGATGTAGATAAAGAAGAAGGAATTGAAACAGTAAAAGGATATTATGATAATAATTATAAAAAAATATATGCTTCAAAAGATACTGGAGAAGTCCTTAAAAAAGCAGGAATACCTTGTGAAATAATATCTTTAGAAAAATTATTTGAAATACTTGCTAAGGGTGAAATTTCTTTAATTATTAATACACCTACTAAAGGTAATATTGTAGGCACAAATGGATTTAAATTAAGAAGAAAAGCAGCAGAAAATAAAACAATAACTTTTACTTGTATTGATACAGCCAATTTATATTTAAGAGCTAATAGTTATTTCAAAGAAAAAAATGAATTGAATTTTTATGCTTTGAATGAATTTTTTACTGAATAGGAAAGTTCCTCTTTCCTATTCAATAAAAAATAGATATCATTGAAAAAAATTTAACAAAAAAAACATAAAAAAAGTCTTGAAAACTTTGAAATTTCAAGGCTTTTTTTGTATAATAACTATGTAGGTTATGTGAATTTGGTGATAGATAGACAACTTTTGTGAATATTTGTTGATTTTTTTAGCTTGGGGGGGATTTAATGGCGAAACCTAGTATGTTTAGTAAAGATTATGATAAGAAAATGAAAAAAATGAGAAAAAGAAGAATGTTTTTAATTATTTCAATATTAATCATAGCTTTATTTTCAGTGGTGATTTTGAAAGGTAATATTGGAGATATTATTGGTAATATATTTTCATCGGATACAACTACTAATATTGTAAATAATGAAGAACAAGTTGATTCAAAGGATGGTACTGTAGCAGAAAATGAAGATACAGTAGAACAAGAATTCAATGAACCAGAAACAAATCAAGAAGAAATTACAAATGAAGAAAAGGAAATCGAAAAAGTGCCTCAACCAGAAGTAACTAACATAGAGAAAAAAATAATTACATTATCTAACAATGAACAAGTTATAGTTTCTATTAAAACGGATAATGAAATTAAAACAATAGAAGAAATAGAAGGCGTAGATTTACAGTATAGTATTAATCATACCAAACAAAAGGCTGTTATGGTAAATAAAGTTACTAGTCGGTTGTTACTAGTGGATACTTTAGGGACTCTTGTAGATATAACAAATCCTAAATATGTATCTTCAAAAGGTACAGTATATGAAAAAGAAAGTATACTAAATGAAAAACCTGAATATATATGGTGCACTCAACCTATATTTTTAAATGATAATACTATTCTATATTTGAGTAACTTACCATGGTTCAATAAAAATGGTAGATTATATCTTTGGCAGTATACAATCGATACAGGAAAACATATTACTAAAGATGCGTATAATGGAATGACAATAACATATGATCAAATTACTGAGAATGGACTCAAAATGAATATAGATGGGACAGTAAAGTATTTTAAATAAGGATTAATTACAAAAAAACATTATAGAATAAATTGAATAATTAAACGAAGTAAAGTATCATACAATATGTAGAGGGGAATTTTCTATCTTTATTTGTATGATACTTTTGTTATGTTTTAGAAGATGTGATAGGATGAACAAATTGATACTATACTATAATTTTTATTTTGGAACATATAGTGAAGTTTATAATTAGCAATTAGCAATTAGCAATTTTCAATTAAGGATGATTTTGCTACGCAAAATCGACTATTTAATTAAAGATTTTCTGACCAAAGGGAAGAAAATCATCCATAATTGTGCATTGTGCATTGTGCATTGTGCATTGTGCATTGTTCATTAGTATTGGTATTTATTAGAGGTGATTATATGAAAATAGGTATGTCTTCAGCTTGTTTTTATCCAGATATGGATGTTGAAGATTCTGTGGAAAAAATGAAGAAATTGGGATTTAATTGTGGAGAACTTTTTATAAATAGTCCAAGTGAATTTAATGATAAGTTTGCAAATATTCTTTTAGAAAAAATTAATAAGTATGATTTAAAAGTTGTATCAGTTCATGGATTTTCATCATTCTTTGAACCATATTTATTTAGTGAATACAAAAGACGAAGAAAAGATATGCTTAAATATTTTGCTGATTTATGTAAGCTTGGAAATAAAATTGGAGCAGAATCCTATACTTTTCATGGTATGAGATTAGTTGATAAGAATTTATTATCTATGGGAGATATAATTGAGAGGTATAATGAGATTTCGTATACAGCTCTTGAAAATGGTATCAAGTTTTCACAGGAGAATGTATCTTGGTGTATTTCTTCTGATTTAGATTTTATTTGTGAACTTAAAGAAAAAATTAAAAATCCATTATATTTTACATTAGATTTAAAGCAAGCTAATAAAGCTGGGAAAAATCCAATAGAGTATATAAAGATAATGGATGAAGGATTGATAAATTTTCATATAAATGATTACGATGATCGAAATGTATGTTTACTTCCGGGTAATGGAAATGTTAATTATAATGAAATTTTTTCTGAACTTCAAAAAGTTAACTATAATGGAAATGCTATTATAGAGGTTTACAGAAGTAATTATAAGAATTATGATGAATTGAGTAATTGTAGAGACTATTTAAAGGAGATATATCATTCTTTATAAATAATATAAGATAACTTGACAAAAAACTTGAATAATTACTGTAAATAGTAAAGAAGGTATGTTATAATGTTAGAAGTCAAAAAATAAGATGAGCGTTAGTAGGAGGAAATAAGTATGAATACTAAATTAGAAAAAGTAGAGAACAATATTGTGAAGTTAGAAATAACAGTTGAAAAAGCCAATTTCGATGAGGCAATGAAAAAATCTTATAAAAAGAATGTAAAAAGATTTAATATACCTGGTTTCAGAAAAGGTAAAGCACCTATGCAAATAATAAAAAGACATTATGGCGAAGCTGTATTTTATGAAGATGCAATTAATTTTTGTATCGATGATACATATTCAGATGCTGTTAAAGAGAATGATTTACAGCCTGTAGATTCTCCAAAAATTGATATAGTTCAATTAGAAGAGGGAAAAGACTTAATCTATTCTGCAGAAATAGTTGTAAAACCAGAAGTTAAGCTTAACGAATATAAGGGTGTAGAAGTTAAAAAAGTTAGTTATGAAGTAACAGATGAAGATGTGGAAAAAGAATTAAAAGCATTACAAGAGAAAAATGCAAGAATCTTCACTAAAGAAGATGCTCCAATAGAAAAAGGTGACACTGCTATTATAGATTTTAAAGGATTTATAGGAGAAGAAGCTTTTGAAGGTGGAGAAGGAAAAGATTTTGAATTAGTTATTGGTTCAGGTTCTTTTATTGACAACTTTGAAGATCAATTAATTGGTTTTAAAGCAGGAGAAAAAGTAGAAGTAAATGTTACTTTCCCTGAAAATTATGGTCAAGAAACGTTAAATGGTAAAGAAGCTAAATTTGATGTAGAAATCAAGGAAGTAAAAGGAAAAGAATTACCTGAATTAAATGATGAATTAGCAGATGATGCTACAGAATTCGAAACTATTGATGAATTAAAGAAAGATATTAGAAGCAAAAAAGAAGAAGAAAATAAGAATAAAGAAAAGCAAGAATATGAAGAAGCAGTAATTGATGCGGTAACAAATAATTCAGAAGTTGATATTCCAGA